>DASUGV010000422.1:0-2392 GCA_036273835.1 Rhodocyclaceae bacterium | reverse complement strand
CCGCCCCAGATGCCGCTGGCGGGGCGCTGCTCTAGGAGTACCGCATCATCTGTCGCGAGTAACAACACTGCCGTGCTACGTTGCGGAATGATGCGTTTGGGGCGTGCGGCGGGAAGTTCCGCTTGACGGCCTTCTTGTCGCGCAACGCAGGTTTTCGCAACCGGACAATGCAGGCATATCGGTTTATTCCGTGTGCATATCGTCGCGCCCAGATCCATCAAGCCTTGCGTATAGGATTCGATATTGTCCACGGGCAATAGCGAATCGGCCAAAGTCCACAAGCTCTGTTCAACTGCGCGCGCGCCGGTAAATCCTTCAATGCCGAACTGGCGCGTCAATACGCGTTTGACATTACCGTCGAGAATCGCCGCACGCTCACCAAAGCAGAATGATGCAATCGCAGCGGCGGTGGAGCGGCCGATGCCGGGTAATTGCACCAACGCGCTGCTGTTATCGGGGAAGCGGCCACCATGCTGTTCCATCACGATCTGCGCCGCGCGATACAGATTGCGGGCGCGGGCGTAATAGCCCAAACCGCTCCAGTGTGCCAAAACGGCATCGCTGGATGCGGCCGCCAGTGCGGCGACCGTCGGAAAGTTCGCGAGAAAGCGCTGGTAATAAGGAATGACCGTATCCACCTGCGTTTGCTGCAGCATGATCTCGGAGAGCCACACGTGATACGGATCGCGGCTGTTTTGCCAGGGCAGGTTATGACGACCGTGCTGGCGTTGCCAGGTAATCAGATTTTCGGCAAAGGTTGTGCTGGATGAGCTCATTCAAGAGAAGTGTACGCAAGCTGGCGACTTTATTCCATGCCTATACGGCCGCCACTTGGGTTTTTACCTGGCGTACGACATTACCGCGCTCGGCAGGAGTAATGGTCAAACCGCAATGAGACTGGAACGAGACTCGACGAGTGGGATGACTGCCGGGATAATCGAACACTCTCATATTTGTTGTTTTTATTTCAGTCACCATGACGCAGCATAAACCGGACACCGATCCCGCCGATGGCCATGCGCTGCGTCGCGGGCTCGGTATGTTTGCTACGGGCATCACTGTGGTGACTGCACATACACAGGAAGGTGCGCCGATCGGGCTGACCGTCAATTCGTTCAACGCTGTTTCGCTGCATCCACCGCTCGTGGTGTGGAGCTTGTCGATACGGCTGCCGATTCGTCATGCGCTGGAAGGGTGCGAGTATTATGCCGTCAATGTGCTGGCCGAGGATCAGGAAGCAATATCGCGCCGCTTTGCCAGTAAGGAAAGCGATCTCTTTCACGGCATCGACTGGCAACCTGGCTTGAACGGCGCGCCATTGCTGGAAGGCTGTTGTGCGCATTTTGAAGTGCTCAACGCATCGCGCCATCCTGGCGGCGATCATATCTTGTTCATTGGACAAATCGAACGCTTTGCGCGTTTTGATCGTGAGCCGCTGGTGTATTTCCGTGGCAAGTATCGGCAGCTGGCCAATCCTTGATATGCTTATGACATGAACGGAGTGCGAATAGACAAATGGCTATGGGCAGCACGTTTCTACAAGACGCGCACACTTGCGGCGTCGGCTGTCGAAGCGGGACACGTTCATCTCAACGGGCAACGCGCGAAACCGGCTAAAGATGTGAAGCCGGGCGATGAAATGGAAATCAATATCGGCGAACTGCGTTGGGTATTGACGGTGAAGAGTGTGTCCGAGAAACGCGGTCCGGCCAGCGTGGCGCGCGAGCTCTATGAAGAAAGCGAAAACAGTATGGCGGCGCGCGCTGCCAAGATCGAAATCAAACGCCTGACGACCGAACCAAGCGAAGCCTTGCACGGTCGTCCAACCAAACGCGACCGGCGTGCGATTGAGCGATTCAGGAAAACGTGATTCAGGAGACGCAAACAAATGCAAAGCCCGGTACGAGAAATGTTGTTGCCATGCCTTGGCATGGTCGTGGTCACGATGGTGGTATGGATACGGCTCTATTTTGAACGTACGGGAGAAATGAAGGCGCGCCGCGTCTCGCCTCAGAGTATCGCAACTCGGCAAGAAGCGGCTCGGATACTGCTCAATACGCGCGCTGCCGATAACTTCAGCAATTTATTCGAGATGCCCGTGTTGTTTTACGTGCTGTGTTTGGCGTTGGCGACAAGCGGGTTGCAATCGTCGCTCTTCGTCATGGGCGCATGGACGTATGTCATCCTGCGCGCCATTCACAGTCTGATTCACGTTACCTATAACCATGTCATACATCGTTTTGCGATATATGTGATCAGCAGCGTGTTGCTATTTGGCATGTGGCTGGGGTTTGGACTACGTTTGGTGTTGAGTTGATTTTTATTTAAGCGTTAGCGCCAACGCGATGGGCAAGAATACGATCGCCAGGAGATTGCCGATCAGTACGATGGA
>DASUGV010000421.1:0-13429 GCA_036273835.1 Rhodocyclaceae bacterium | reverse complement strand
AAGAAGCGCTTGTCCTCCGCCGCCAAGAGTGCTTCGCGCATGGCAGGCGGCAGCGCAGTAAGAGAGACCCAATCAAGCCGGCGCACCTTTGGATCGAGGCGCATATCGGCCAGCGGCTCGCCGTGGCGATCGAGCAGAAGCGCATCCGAAGCGACATAGTTGGCACGTATTTGATCAAACAGCGGCAACGGTTGCGCCAGTGCCGGCACCGCAAGCAACACCGTCACCAGGACGCCGACGAGTTGACGCCTATTGATGAGTTGGCATTTGATCGAAACGAATTTATTCAAAACTTGGAACTGCATTGAATCGGGTCAACAGAACGATTGCTCACACTTAACCACGTATTGTCCTACAGCAAGCGATCCCTCGTCAGCGATTTGATGCTTTTTGTTCTTCGGTATCGACTTGTGGCCCGATTCGCGCAGCCACCATTCCGCCACGCTACCTAAACGATATTGATACACTACGGAGCCCTGAAATAGCGACCCGGCAACCTTATGGATTCAACACTTTCGCCGAGCCCCACTGACGCACACGTTCCCGAAACTGAATTCGGAAAGTGGTTCTTACGGACAAAGACCTGGACGGTGCACGTTCTGGAGCGCGCGCTGGTGGACCTCGATCGTTTATTTCCGGATCGCCAATCTGCATATGAAGTGGTCGTCGATGTGGGCTGCGGTTATGGCCGCTCGCTCAAGAAACTGCACGATCGGTTCGCGCCCCAGCGGCTGATTGGCATGGATGTCGATCCGGATATGCTATCAGCATCTTCGCAGGAAATATGCCGTGCTGGCATTGCAGCCGCGTTGATGCGGTGCTCAGGTTCGAAGATGAATCTTGCGGACAACAGCGTCGATTTGCTCTTTTGTCATCAAACGTTTCATCATTTGATCGATCAAGAGAACGCGATCCGGGAATTTTTCCGCGTGCTTAAACCTGGTGGCGTTTTGTTATTCGCGGAGTCGACGCGGCGATACATTCACTCCTGGATCATCCGGCTACTGTTCCGTCATCCAATGGAGGTACAAAAAACCGCGGAGGAATATTTGGCCCTGATACGCAGCGCGGGATTCGACGTGCCGGTGCAGTCGATCTCCTATCCTTTTCTGTGGTGGAGCCGCGAGGATCTGGGAATCATGGAAACGGTGTTTCGTATTGCGCCGCCTAGCAAGCGTGAAGAAACGCTGATCAATCTGGTGGCGACCAAACTGGCTTCGTAATCCGGCATCTACAAAAAACGGAAGCCGTTAGCAATTTATGCCAACGGCTTCAAGAAGCTGCAACCTGCACAGCTCAAGCGATATTCGCTTTCTTGCGCGATACGATCAGACCTATCAGCGCGGCAGCCGTCAGCAACAGCGATCCCGGCTCTGGAACGTTGGCCGTCGCGGCCACGACCGAGCCCGCTGTCACAAAGCGCGTGATACTACCGTTGTTGCTTTCCCAAGAACTTTCGTCGAACTCGGCGTCGGGCGTCGTGTCGATCAACACGGAACCGCCTGCTGCGGTAAGCGGCGCGGCGAAACTGAAATTGAAGTAACGACTGTCGGAATTCGTAATCACCAGCAGATCCGTCGCGTCGACGAAGGCATCCTGCGAATCAGGCACGTTATAGGTAAATCCGGAAAGGCTTCCGGCGCCAACTAAGATGGACCAATTGGAGTAGATACCGGTCGCAGCATCGTAAAAGAAAGAACCTGTTACACCGGCTGCGTCCGACAAAGTGACGCCCGACAATGTCCATTTGATCGGTGTTGCCTGGACGACGCCGCAGCATACCATCGTCATTAAAGTAAAAAAGATAACAGCAATTTTTTTCATGATTGTTCATCGGTTAGAAATTTTCGGGTACACAGCCACCCGCGTGACAGGCTAAGCAACGCAAATTCCACGCCACGACGATAGATGTGCCGTGTTTTATTGGTTTTGATCGTTGAATGTCCGGACTATGCGCGCGCTTTGTAAAATGATCCGACACTCGCGGAAAATTGCTTCGTGAAAAAAATCACGCACACATATCCGGCTGAATCGATTTTAGACGCACGGTTTTTGGAGTTACTCGCTTACGGCGAGCGCAACAGCTTCGACCCGTGCCGCGCGGATTTTGACGGGAATCTCGTTCTTGTTAGCTGCAGCCCGGGTTATGACACTAGCATCAACGCCAGCGAAAGCTTTGAACGCTTTGCGCAAACGTTCGGCCTGGGGGTATTCGCGCTCTTCGAGGCCGGTACGGCCTTGCGCGTCGCAGATGCAGGCGGCCAGCAGTTGTTCGAAACGCTCCGGACGACGCAACGCATCGACGCTTTCGAGAAGATTCACCAGCGTATCCGGACGCATCTGCATGGATTGATGCACGCGGCCATGTTCCCGCGTGGCAAGAATGGCCAGTTCACGGCAGTCGACCGGAACGCGCAATCGCGCGCATACATTTTCAACCAGCGGCAAACCGAGCGCTTCGTGGCCATAGTGATGCGGCCAGTTGTCATGGGGCGTGACGCCTTTGCCCAAATCATGCATGAGCGCGGCAAAGCGCACGGGCAAAGGCTGATTGCCACGCGCGGCGACATCGATCACCAGACCGACGTGGATACCCGTATCGATCTCAGGATGGTGTTGCGGCGGCTGGGGCACACCATACAAGGCATCGATTTCCGGCAGCAGCCTGGCCAGCGCGCCACATGCTTTTAGCATATTCAGCATGCGCGAAGGTTTGGTCGACATCAGACCACGCGACAATTCTTGCCACACGCGTTCGGGCACCAGATGATCTACTTCACCCGAAGCCACCATCCGCCTCATCAGTTCGAGCGTCTCCGGCGCCAGTTCGAAATCGGTAAATCGCGCGGCGAATCGCGCCACACGCAGAATGCGCACCGGATCTTCGGTGAATGCGTCGCTGATATGGCGAAACGTGCGATTAGCCAAATCGCGCTGGCCGCCATAGGGATCTATGAGCAAGCCGCTTTCGCTTTGCGCGATGGCATTGATGGTGAGATCGCGGCGGGCGAGGTCTTCTTCCAGTGTAACGCCGGGATTGGTGTTGAAAGCGAAGCCGGTGTAGCCGGGCGCTACTTTGCGCTCCGTGCGCGCCAGCGCGTATTCCTCGCGTGTCTGCGGATGGAGGAACACCGGAAAATCCTTGCCTACCGGTTTGAAGCCATCGGCAATCATCTGTTCCGGCGTCGCGCCGACCACTACCCAGTCGCGATCTTGCACGGGTAGCCCAAGCAACTTGTCGCGCACCGCGCCGCCCACAACATAGGTCGCGAAAGCCGTGCTCATGGTACGGAGGTCTTGGTTGGAGATTTGCCAGCTGGCTTGGACAAAGATTTGGCTACCGTTTGTTTTGCAATTTTGGCGGAGTTCGCCGGCACACTCACCGCCGCTTCTCGCGGCGTTAGCCGTGCCGACTTGGCCGACGACTTTGCCACCGTTGCGGGCAATTCCAATTGAATATCTGGCTGCGCCAGAGGTCCTTTTATCCGCAACGGCATTGATTTACCGCGCAACTCAACCAAATCGCTGAACTGCGCTTTTGGCGGAGGATTGCTCGCTACGGCATGCACACCAAGATCCAGCATGTTTTGCTGCATATCGAATTCGCCATTGAATGCGAGGCGCAGCCACGCATTGTGGGCCGTCAACGTACGGGTAAATAGCTTACCGCCGCCTACGCCGATATTACCGCCGGCTTCGGCCAGTTCCGTTTGTTCTTTGCTACTGGGTGTGCGAGCCGTTAGTTGCCCCGTCTGATAAGCCGTGCGGAACTCATGCATGCTTTGACCGATGTCGACGCCTTGTAAGCTAGCCTGGGCGAGCTTGAGCCGGATAATGCCGGTGGCATTTTTTATAAGCTGCGCCATGTCCTTGCCTCGCGCTGATAAATCCAATGTCCCTGTTGCATGACCATCGACGAGTAGTTGCGCGCCGGTGTCCCGTGCTAGCGTATGAAGATCGACATCGTCGAAATTCTCTCGCCATGCCAACTCGCCGCTGTGCGCATCGAGCGCAAGGCTGCCATGCAGCGTGCCGCCATACAAGCTGATGTTGTGCGATGCCGATTCGAATCGGTCATTGATCACTTTGATCGGCAGGCGCAATGCATCTATTTTGAGCCCATTGATCTTCAGGTCGTCGAGGCTGATATTGCCGTCCAGCGCGAGGTCTTCAAATGTCGGAATAAGCGTGTTTGTGGTCGATGCGGTTGAAGGAGCCGCGACGAGTAAACGGCTGGTATCGAAGCGCGCCGAGGAGAGATCGAAATGCGCGGTGAGCGGAAAGACATGCGTTACTTCAGCGTCCAGGCGCAAGTCGTCCTTGCCGGATTGCGCAGTCAGCTTGAATATTCCTTTGGCATCTTGTTTGGCGCCGTCGCCAAGATGCCAACTGACTGTGCCATCAATCATGGCGCGCGCATTGGCCGGATTGAGTCGCGGATGGCTCAAGGAAAGCTCTCCAGTCAATCGCTCCCAGTCCAGTTGTCCCATGTGCCAATCGACGCGCAGCGGCGACGCCAGTTGTCCCTGCGTACCCATTGCACCATTATGCGATTGCCATTTTGTCTGCATGCGGCCAGCGGAAAAACCGCCTGTGGCCGGCACAATTCCATGGATATCCGTTTGCAGTTGTAATTCCTGGTCGGCCCCGCGCACACTGAGTTGCGCGTTCAGCACATCGGCGCGCGGTGCATTTTTTGTCCAGGCAAGTGCTGGCAACTCTGCCGTCATATCCAATACGCGCGAGCCCAGCGCGCCGTGGAGGCTGAACGTCGCTTGCCGAAGCAGCCAGGAGGCGCCTTGTTCTTTCCATGTCAGTGTATTGAGTTTGAAAGACGAATCGCTGGAGCTTAGATTGCCGATACGGCCATGCAGGTTCATCGTCATATCGTCGAGCCGGCCGGTGGTATCGCTGACAAATCGATAGCGACTGTTCAGTGTGAAATCACCATTCGTGTTCAGATCGGCGGCCGACAGCTTCGCTTTTGCGTGAATCGCGCCGATCGCGCCAGTCCTCAGCCCGTCCGAGGTCAAACGCAAATTCTGCAGTACCCATTGACGTCCGCTTGCCGTGTCATGAACGCTTAGCATGACATCGGACAAATCCACTCCGTCGAGGCGGAAGGCGTCGGCTGGTTTGATGCTGTTGTCATCGGCATGCAGCAAATCGGCAAAATTCCATGTGCCGGATCGGCCTTCTATTAGATTGAGCGTGCCACCGCGCGCCTCGATACCGCTCACGACCATGCGCCCGGAGAGTAACGGGGCCAACGCCAGCTTTAGACGAGCCTGCTTGATCACCAGGAATATATCGTCGAGCTTGGGTTCCGACAGCGTGGCATTGCTAAGTTTTAACGTGGGCCATGGCCACAGCGAGAGCGATACGCCACCTTCGATATGAAGCGTGCGCTGATAGTTTTCGGCCAGATAGTGGGCTAGGCCGGTCTCTACCTGATGAGCGTCAAAACTTACCCATACATAAAACGCGGCAGCCAGCATCAAGGAGGCAAAGCCGCCCAATGCAAACCCTAGGACTTTCAGCAAAATTGTCAGGCGATTGGCCAATCGCTCGCGCTCCATGAAAAGTGCTGTCGGTACGGCTTCCAAACCGGCCAATGATAACTCTCACAGTCGACTTGCCTTTTGGTCACTGGATGGAAGGTCGAACAGCACATCGTAACCGCCACGATGGCCTGCAACCATGGCGCTATTGCACGAGCAATTCAACTTAAGCCACACTGGACGGCACGGGCAACATATCGATCAAACACGATTATTCCTATTCAAGGAGACCAGAATGAGTTTCTTCAGCGAGTTCAAGGAATTTGCACTCAAGGGCAACGTGATCGACCTAGCAGTCGGCGTGATTATCGGCGGCGCTTTCGGCAAGATCGTTGACTCAATGGTAGGCGATATCATCATGCCCATTGTTGGCAGCGTGGTGGGCAAGCTCGACTTCTCGGGCCTTTTCATCGTGTTGGGGGCCGTGCCACCGGACACGGTGATGACGCTGGATGGCTTGAAGAAAGCCCATGTGCCGGTGCTGGCTTACGGCAACTTCATTACGGTAGCGATCAACTTCGCCATTCTTGCATTTGTCATTTTCATGATGATCAAGCAGATCAATCGCCTGAAGCGCCACCATGCGGCAACACCTGCTGCCACGCCGGAAGACGTCTTGTTGCTACGCGAGATCCGCGACGCCTTGAAGAATAAATAAAACGCATAAAAAAGCGGCATTCGCCAGATGACGAATGCCGCCTTTTTAATTCCACGATGCGATGATCAGCCGCCGGCTTCGTCGCCACCGATATCATCGACTTCCTCGGGCTGCGTACCCTCGGCAACAGGATCCACTTTCTCCAGGCGGTAACCGTAATTGTATGTCGGAGCCAAGCGGTAGCCGTTTTCCGGCCGCAGCTGAAGCTTGCCGCGCACGCGCGAAACATGCGTATCCACCGTGCGGGTGGCAAGATCAGGATTGCGGCCCCACACAGCTTCCAGCAAATGTCCGCGCGACAACAGCCGGCCAATGTTGCGGAACAGGAATACTGCCAGATCGAATTCCTTCTCGGTCAGTTCGACCACTTCGCCATTCAGGCTGATGCGCTTCTGCGACATGTCAATGACATATGGCGGCGCGTCGATCGGCTCATCGGGACTACGCGATTTGGCACGACGAATTGCGGCGTCGATGCGCGACATCAATACGCGCTGGCTGACCGGTTTGACGATGTAATCATCGGCGCCCACTTGCAGACCGGCAACGATGTCGTCTTCAGATTCCCGCGCGGTAACGAAGATCGCCGGCGTTACGTCGCGACGCTCATCGCGCAGCCAGCGCACGAAAGCTTCGCCGGAAAGATCCGGCACCATCCAGTCGAGCAGATACAGGTCAACGCTCTCGCGCGAGGCAAACCGCAGCAGATCGCGCGTTAGACCAAATGCATGAACATCGTGCCCAGCATCTCGCAACCAGGCACAGACCAGGGCAGACTGGGTAGGATCGTCCTCGAGTAGAGCAATTCGCATGCGTCACGCCTCTTTGTAAAAATTTGTCCCGTGGCTTGATTCTAGCCCGTAATTGACTAGCGCCGACAATGCTACTTCGGCTTCATTGCCGCGAAGCTTGAGGTTTCCGGCGATTAAACTGAGTCTTTGGCGGATAAGAGCCGCCATAAAAGACCATTTTGGGCGACCACGTTTGTGCTCAAAGATGAGCGCTACGCCCGCCATCGACAGCCAATATTTGGCCGGTGACATAAGGCGCTTCCAAAAGCAGGAAACGCACTGCGGTCGCGATATCCTGCGGAGAACCCATACGCTTGAGCAAAGCATGTTCGATGATCGCGCTGCGATCATCCACAGAGAACTGGCCATCTTCCGGCCATTCGACCGCGCCGGGCGAGACGCCGTTAACACGCACCTGCGGCGCCAGTTCGATTGCCAGCGCCCGCGTCAGACCGAGCAATCCGGACTTGGCAACGGAGTAAGCCAAATAGCCTGGTAAGGGACGCTCGGCATGAATATCAACGATATTCACCACTGCACCATTGCTTGCACGTAATGCAGGCGCGGCAGCTTGGGTGAGAAAGAGCGGCGCTCTTAGGTTTGTTCCGATTAGGTCCGACCACTGCGCCTGACTAATTTCTCCAAATGGCGTTGGAAAAAAGCTCGATGCATTGTTGACCAGTCCATCCAATCGTCCGAAACGCGCGGTGACGGCTGCTACAAGCGCAGGCAAGGTATCGGTATCAAGCAAATCGGCATGAATCGCGAATGCCGAACCGGGCCGCCGCGCCTCCAGATCCTGTGCCAAGGACATCGCTGCTTTGCCGGACCCACGGTAGTGAATGGCGACCCTGCATCCCGCTTCGTGCAAGACGCGCACGATCGCCGCGCCCACGCGACGCGCACCGCCTGTCACCATCACTACTGCGGGACTATTCATTCAGCCTTCCCAGATCACCGGCTCACTTTCGCGTGAGGCGCGATTTAATAGTTCGATCAACGGAATTGCGCGCTGAGTCAGACTCACTTTGACTGCGGCTCCGCGCGATTCGTTTTCGTCGTCCATCGCAGCGGGCTGAGCTTTGTCGGCTGTGGTCGCGGCACGCAATTTTTCGATAGCGGCGGGTAGTTGCTCGACGGTGATGACACCGCGCTTGGCGGCTGGATCCTTGCCCATGATTTCAAGCATGTGCGCGGCAACTTCGCCGAACATCATGACATCGCTGGCGCCCGAGGATTTGAAACTTATCAACATGATCTCGTCCTTACCAAACGGCAAGCAAACAAGATAGCTCAGTTTAACAACGTTGGCGCGGCGGCCTGCGATATTGCGGCGATAAAAGCTTACAACCGGCGATACCGAATCTGCTTCATTCGCACTTGCCGGTTTGTTCTATCTGCACAGGCCACACATACTTGAATGTTTCGGGCGGCGTACAGCGCTGCTCGCAATCCGAAAATGACAACGAGATATGCTGCCCCTGTTCGCGGATACGTGCGATGCATCGTGTCCGCTTGCCATGCAGCTCGATGAAAGGCCGTGTTTTGGTCTGTTTCATGTCGGCCAGTTCAAATGTGCATTGGCCATGGCCCACGATATGGAAAACGCTGCGCATGCGCCGCACGACATCTTTGCGGATTTCCAGCGTCGATTCGGCATAGTCTCCGCTGGCATTACGTGGTCTGCAATCGGCTTCCACGCTGAGCGGCCCAGCCGGTATCGGCTTGGATGGCGGCACAACAGGCCGCACTGGGGGCGTCTCTTCGACTAGTGGACTCGGCGGTAGCGGCGATTCATATGCCAAAGGCATGGCCGGCGGCGGCGCGGGTGCTGGCTCTTCCGGTGTATTGATACACGCGGCCAATGCAATTAGGATGGCACTTGAAAAACCGAATCGCACGAGACGCATGTTCAACCTCGTTTGAAACTAGCCAGCAATAAACCGGCACCGATGAACAAGCCGCCAAAGATCCGGTTCGTCCAACGAATGTGTGCAGGCTCACGCAAGGCACTCAGCACGCGGGCTGCAAGCATGGTATAGCCGCTCATCACCACCATGTCTGTGAGTAACAGGCTGAGCGCACATGCCACGTATTGCGGCCACTGCGCTCGCTGTGGATCGATGAACTGCGGCAATACGGCCAGCATGAAGACAATGCCTTTGGGATTGCTGGCATTGATGAGGAATCCGCGTATCAGCAGATCCAGCGCGCTACGTTCCGTTTCTTCCGCCATGACGACGGGGCGAGGTTCAATGCACCATTGCTGGATGCCCAACCAAACGAGATAGGCCACGCCGAACCATTTGACGACACTGAAGGCCGTTACCGAAGCGGCCAGAATAGCGCCGAGACCAGCAGCCACAACTGTGACCAGCAGCATCACACCAAGCTGCAAACCGAAGATGTTCCAGACCGCGTGTCGATAGCGGTAACGCAGGCCCGTCGACATACAGGACAGGGCGCCCGGCCCCGGGGACAAACTAATCAGCCAACTTGCCGTGAAAAATGCCAACCAGGTATCCAGCTTCATCCAATCCTCTGAGATTTTTTATTAGCTAATTCTTTTCTCTAATTTTTTCATCGCGGCAAATCTGGTCGCGACATCTTCAGCAAATCCTTCGGCAGGACGCCCCACAACTCGCACGACAGAATGCTTTCGTCATTTTCGCCGCTATTCGGCCTGGGACGCACCGCGAACACGCGATGCGGCGTAGCGTCGACCGGCAACGCTTGATCGCAAGCCTCGGCAGACGCTTGCCAGCGCCCTTGTTCAAATACTTCTACCTCACAATACATTCCATCCGGCGTGCCAGGACGTGCCTGCATCAACGCGTTCCAAATGCCAGGAGCATTCTTCGACAACCATGTCATCACTGCTGCGGGCGTTCGTCCAACGTAAAAGCCCCAAGTCACGAAATTCAAATCGTGATCGCTGAAATATCGCCAACGCGACAAGTCGGAATCGAAGTAAGCGGTTAATGGCAAACCAGCAACAGAATGCGGCGCGTGAAATTTGACAGTTGCATCATCGTTCTCCGCGGGTCCCGCAGTGTTCCTATTTTTAACCTGGAAGAATGCTAAGCCGTTACGCCGCTTGAACGCCGGTTCCTGCGACCAACGCCGTGCATCGGTTGCCAGTGCGCCAAAAAAACTTCCGTCACAAATTGCATGCGCCTTGATGAGATCGACACCCGTATCGGCACGTGCGGCCGGTAAGAAAGAGATTGAGAAAAAGAGTATGGCGGATATGAAAACTATGCGCACGGCATGCTTTGGCATGATCGCTCCATTGTCAAACACGTTTTGGACACCGGCCGAGCAGCCGGCAACTGCGGATACTTGTGACTGTTTATATGTTCGGTGTACGACTATGCCAGTCGGTTACCGATTGATAGCGATGAGCCACGCCGAGCAATCGCGCTTCGGCAAAGTAATCACCAATCAGTTGCAGACCTACCGGCATATTGTCTGTGCCAAATCCACATGGCATAGAGAGGCCGGGCAGCCCCGCTAGATTGACTGCGATCGTGTAGATATCCGACAGATACATTTTTACAGGATCGTCGGCCATCTTGCCAATCGGCCACGCGGTAGTGGGCGCCACGGGCCCTGCGATGACATCGCATTGATGGAGCGCTTGCTGGAAGTCTTGCGCGATCAAGCGCCGCAGTTGCTGAGCCTTGATGTAATACGCGTCGTAGTAGCCATGCGACAAGACGTAGGCGCCTATGAGAATGCGCCGTTTGACTTCGGCGCCGAAACCTTCGGCGCGGCTCTTGCTGTACATTTCCGCCAGATCGCGATACTCGGCGGCACGGTGACCGTATCGGACACCATCGAAACGCGACAAATTGCTGGATGCTTCGGCCGGTGCAATGACATAGTAGGCGGGAATCGCCAGATGCGTATTCGGCAAGCTGATATCCACCGTGCTAGCACCGAGCTTCCGTAACTCGGCAAGCGCAATTTCGATTGCCGCACGAACGTCGTCGGCCAAACCTTCTCCAAAATATTCTTTCGGCAAACCTATACGTAAGCCATCAAGCGGTTTGGCGTCGGCCGATGAAAGTTCGCGCGCGTAATCTTCCAGTGGGCGATCGAGACTCGTCGAGTCTCGCGCGTCGAAACCCGCCATGGCATTGAGCAGCAAAGCGCAATCCTCGGCGGTATGGGCCATTGGACCACCCTGGTCAAGCGACGATGCGTACGCCACCATGCCGTAACGCGACACGATGCCGTAAGTGGGTTTGATGCCCGTGATGCCGCACAACCCAGCAGGTTGGCGAATGGAACCGCCCGTGTCGGTACCCGTCGCGACAGGAATCATGCGTGCGGCAACGGCAGCGGCGGACCCACCGGAAGAACCGCCCGGCACGCAATCTCTATTCCATGGATTCTTCACTGCGCCGAAATGCGAGCTCTCGTTGGTCGAGCCCATTGCAAATTCGTCGCAGTTTGTTTTGCCCAGATTGACCGCGCCAGCCCTCTTCAACTTGTCGACGACTTGCGCATCATAGGGGCTGACGAAATTGCTCAGCATTTTCGAGCCGCATGTCGTCAGCATACCTTCGGTGCAAAAAATGTCCTTATGCGCAATGGGTACTCCCGTGAGAGGCCCCGCTGTGCCCGCTGCGATGGCTTTGTCGGCCGCATCGGCGGCAGCAAGCGCACCTGCGCGGTCGACCGTGATGAAAGCATTGACGTCGGGATTGAGCGCGTCGATGCGATCGAGATATTGGCCGACGAGTTCGCGACTGGATATTTTTTTCTGCTTCAGTTGATGAGCCAGCGATTTGAGCGTTTGTACAGTCATTTTGCTTCGACGAATCCCATGCCAAGTTCGACATGATCGATCAAGGCGTGGATCAATTTGATGTGGATTTCTTGAATGCGATCGGCATAACCGAAATGGGGTACGACGATTTCGGCGTCCGCCAACCCTTTCATCTTGCCGGCATCCTTGCCAGTAAGAACGATTACTTTCATGCCAGCATCATGGGCAGCCTTGATGGCATTGAGGATGTTGCTTGAATTGCCGCTGGTGGAAATTCCGAGTAATACGTCGCCCGCGCGGCCAAGGCCTTCGATCTGGCGCGAGAAGATGTGGTCGAAGCCGTAGTCGTTACCCACGCAAGTGATGTGCGAAGGGTCGGAGATGGCAACAGCAGCCAGTGCGGGCCGGTTGTCGCGGTAACGTCCCGACAACTCCTCCGCAAAATGCATCGCGTCGCAGTGCGAGCCGCCATTGCCGCAAGTAATGACCTTGCCGCCGGCTTTGAAGGCATCGACAAGGAGATCGCCCGCCTTTTCGGTTTGCGCAAGCAGCACTTTGTCTTGCAGCACGCGCGCCAATAACTCGGCGGCTTCCTGCAAATGTTGAACAATGCGGCTCATTCGATCACCTTGGGAACGAGGTAAAGGCCTTCGTCGGCCTCCGGCGCGACGGCCTGGAAAGCGTCGCGGCGGTTGGTTTCGGTTACGGTGTCATCGCGCAGGCGCTGATGTACGTCTTGGGGATGAGACATCGGTACGACGCCCGTTGTGTCGACCGCCTGCATCTGCTCGATCAAACCGAAAATGCCATTGAGCTTGGCAGCAGTACCCTCGGCTTCGACCGGGGTAAGTTCGATGCGGGCAAGCCGCGCAATGCGATAGATCTGTTCGAGCGAAAGTGACATGGCAAAATAATACTGCGGCAATAGACATCGTTGCCGATAAGTTTGACATCAAAGGACAACCAAGGGATAACCCGGACAGTCTTCTTGGCAACCGCCGAGGTAGCGACAATCGGCGCGACGATTGGGCCACAAATGGACCACGAATGGACCAATTTCCCAAGCGCATTAGGGTAACATAGCCGCCTAGTTTGTCCCGTCCCCTCAACTACTGGGCGCCTGTTGCTTCGGCCAGGCGTTTTGGACTAATTCATGTTTGGCACATTCCGCTCCTATTTTTCGAACGATCTAGCCATCGACCTCGGTACCGCCAACACGCTGATCTACGTGCGTGGTAAAGGCATCGTGCTCGACGAGCCTTCTGTGGTTTCCATCCGTACCGAGGGTGGTCCCAATCAGAAGAAAACGATTCAGGCTGTTGGCCATGCGGCCAAACAGATGTTGGGCAAGACGCCCGGCAACATCATCGCCATCCGGCCGATGAAGGACGGTGTCATAGCCGACTTCACGGTCACCGAACAGATGCTCAAGCAGTTCATCAAGAAAGTGCACGACTCGCGCTTGTTCTCACCGAGTCCGCGCATCATCATCTGCGTGCCGTGCGGTTCCACGCAGGTGGAACGCCGCGCCATCCGCGAATCCGCGCTGGGCGCCGGCGCGGCACAGGTGTATCTCATCGAGGAGCCGATGGCCGCAGCCATCGGCGCAGGTCTGCCGGTATCGGAAGCAACCGGCTCGATG
>DASUGV010000420.1:0-8933 GCA_036273835.1 Rhodocyclaceae bacterium | reverse complement strand
ACGCGTTGCAGAGGTTGATTACTGACGGCAAGCTTGCAACATCGCCGCTACGCGACTGGGTCGCCGCGATATCGGTCGGCATCTACAAAGGCGTGCCGGTACTCGATCTGGATTACGCCGAAGACTCCGACTGCGATACGGACATGAACGTGGTCATGACCGGCAGCGGCGGCTTCGTCGAAGTACAGGGCACTGCGGAAGGTTCGCCGTTCCAGCGTGAAGAATTGAATATGCTATTGGGATTGGCGGACGGTGGGATTCGGGAGTTGGTGAAGTTGCAGAAAAGAGCTGTTGGCTTGAATTTATAAGTCACGCCAGTTCAGGAAAATTTAAACCCATCGTCATATATCCAACACCAGCCGCGCGCTCTTGCAACGCGAGATGCATGGCATGATCTGATCGCCCGCCGCCTGTTCTGCCTTCGATAAATAACCGTCGCGATGTTCGGGTTCGCCTTCCAGCACGCGCGATAAGCAACAGCCGCAGAAGCCCTGCTCGCAAGACGTATCGAAAACGATGCCAACCTCAGCCGCGGCGGCGATGATGGTTTGACCTGGCGCGACGACGCAGCGTTTGCCGCTGCGTGCGAAGACCACTTCGAAAGATTTTTCGGCGTCGTGCTGCTTGGGAGATACCGCGATGGCGCCGAAGGATTCGCGATGAATCGCTGCCTCCGGCCAGCCCGTGCTGTGCGCCTGGGTCGTTACCAATTCCATCAGTGGCGTCGGGCCGCAAATGTAGAGCGCATCGCCCATGGCGACTGCGTGATCGCCGAGAATTTCGTGCAGGCGTGCTCGCGTGGCTGCCTCGTCCAAGCCAAAATGACAATTGACTTGCCGTGTCGCGGAGTGCTCGAACAGCGTATCGGCAAATGCGGCATGGGCTGCACCGCGCGCGAAGTAATGCAAGGTGACGTCTCGATCCGCGGCAATCAGCGCGCGGAACATCGAAAAGATTGGCGTGATGCCGATACCACCCGCGATCAATACGAATCGCTTGGCTTGCAAATCGAGTTGGAATAAATTGCGCGGCGCACTGATGTGCAGGTTGTCGCCTCGTGCAACACTCTCGTGCAACACGGCGGAACCGCCGCGCGAGGCAGGGTCGCGCTTGATGGCAATACGGTAGCAGTCCGTCTCTTCGGGTCCGTTGAATAACGAGTAGGGACGCATTAGTCCGCCGGGCAATTGCACTTCGATGTGAGCACCGGGCGTCCATGCCGGTAGCATACTCCCGTCGGCTGATACCAGGTCGATGCTGCGGATGTCTTCAGCTTCGACCCGGACGTCGCGCACGCGGACAAGGATCATCGAGCTATGATTTTTTTCCTGCTTTGTAGTCGTCAATGTCTTCTTTCAGGTCCTGATATTCATCGCACTTTGCATTGCATAGCCTGGCCAGCATGGCGAGTTGCTCTTCGGCCTTGGGCAGATTGTTGGCCATCAGGTATGCCTCGCCGACGTATTCGTGCGCACCTTTGTGTTTTGGGTCGATTGCGAGCGCCTTATCATAATACGTGAATGCGACATCCAGCTTGCCTGACTTGCGGCTGGCATAGCCGAGCCAGTTATAGGCGTCGGCGTTCTTGTTGTCGTGCGCCACGACCTTTTCAAAAGAAGCGATGGCGGCGTTCCAGTCCTTGCGGTCTATCGCCGCCTTGCCGGAAGCGTAATCGGGATCGTTAATCGATGCTTTCGGCGTCTCGCTACCGCCCATGCCGAACGCCACAGGCGCGGCGATACACATCGAAACAAAAGCGATGGCGAAAAATATGCAGCGAATTCCTGAATTCATGTCGGACTCTCCTTGTGATCAATCAATAGTCGTAGCAAGTAAAAGCGGACATTTCGAGAATAGTCAGCGTTTATTGCTGCATTGTTGAACACGGCGGACTCTGTAGATATTCCACACTGTGAAGCGCGCCACAGAGCAGACAGGCATTTATCAATGGCGAGCGTTACGGCATGATCGCAAATGAGCGATTTTTCAGCATGAGCAGGCGAGCATGACAGCACCGGAACCGGCAACTCACATCAGTTCGAATCTGCGCGACAGTTTGCTGGCCGAAGCACGCACAGCGCTGCTCGATAGCATGGCGGACGCTGTGCGAGCCATGGGATTCACGATGGCGGACGTAATCGATGCTGTGCTGGCCGCCACTGGTGAAGGTTTCGATGAGCTGGCACAGTTGCGCAACAAGCATGGCTTCGAAATGGCCAAGGGATTGACTGCTTCGCGCATCAGCCTGGTACATGAGGAAGATCTCGAGTTCTCGATCCGCTTGTCCGATCTTGCCCGCAACTTGCGTTCGCTGACTGAACAGGATTTATCCCCTTTGCATATGCGTTTCATACGGCTGCTCGATCAGCAGGACGTCAGCGACGAGCAGACGCCCGTCGGCCCCGACGCCGCTTGCGCGGGTTTGCGCGCACTGGTCGATGCCGCCGACATGATGCCCGACCAGCGCCTGAATCTGTTGATGCGCGCCGAGGCACCGTTAGGCGCAGCATTGAAGTCGCTGTACAAGAAACTCAACGAACGTTTCGAAGCGGCGGGCGTAGCCAGCACCATGAATTTGCGGCAACGTCAGCAAGGCCCCCGGGAAGCCGCGAGCGGTGGTGCGCTACAGCAATTGCAACAACGTCTGGTCGGCGGCAGCACCAATATTCCCGGTAGCAACATCGACGGCGCGCTCGACCCCAATCTCGGCGCAGCCTTGCGCGAACAAATCATGGCCTGGCTGATCGAGCAACAAGCCGCGCGCGCCGGGCGGCCCGCTGAAGGACCTCTGCAAGGCCTTGGCGGTAGTGGCATTGCTGCGCTATTGAGTCCGGCTGGGCGTGCGTCGCTGGAAGCACTTGGACGTTTGTTCGAAGCGCTCTTTGCCGACCCGGACTTGACGCCGACGGTAAAAGGTTTGATCGGCCGCTTGCAGATTCCTGTATTGCGGCTCGCGCTTGCTGATGACGGCGTCATTTCACGTCTCGATCACCCAGTACACCGGCTGATCGATGCACTGGGTATCGCCGCACTGGATCTGCCGGAAAAAGATGAGGCAAAAGCGCTGCACGCGATCGTCGACAAGCTGGAAAAGCGTTCCTTCGCCGATGCGGCCACTTTTACGGAAGCTGCCGCAGCAGTCGAAGCACATACACAAAGCATATTGGCGGAGATTCGCACACGCGTAGTTGACTTCGTTCCCACGGCACAACGCGAAGAGCAGCGCGAAGCGCATGTCCGGCTGGCGTCGCAAGCGCTGCGCGTGCTGTGCGAGCCCACGGTACCCGCGCAGATCAGCAATTTCCTGCAGTCATACTGGATCAAGGTCTTGCTCGGCGCACTGGCTTCGCGCGGCGAGCGCAGCGACATCTGGCGCAACTTGCTGGAAACTGCGCATCAACTTGTCGAGAGCGGCAAGCCCATCGAACTGCCCGAACAACGCGAGGCGCTCACCAAGATGCTGCCGGAACTGGTCAAGCGGCTCGATAGCGGACTCGCCTTGGCGGGTCTCGATGAAGCAGGCCGTCGTACGGCCTTGCAGCCTTGCATGAGCATGCATACGGCATTAATGCGCGGTCAGCCAATGCCCACCGAAGAGCCGTTGGCGCCCCGCCCCGCTATTCGCTGGCGCGGTGTGCCGGACGCGCCGGGATTGCGCATCGCACGCGGACCGGAATATTTGACGCGCGAACCGGTATCGCCGGCAGCGCTCGCCAATCTGGCTGTGGGTATGTCATTGACATGCATGCTGCCGGAAATGAATCTGCGTGGCGGCCCACGCGGCGGCACAGTCGCTTGGGTCGGTCCGGCGAATCGAGTGCTGCTGTGGGTCACGCCGGGCTTGAATGGTTGCTGTCTGTTACCCATGCGCTGGATCGGCGATGCCCTCGGCACCGGCGAGGCGAAGTTGCATGTGCCGGAACCCTTGTTCGAGCGTCTGGCAAGCGCAGCGCTATATCGCTAGCGTGCCCAGGTACGATTGAGCCAAACCCTGATGGGTTGCTCCAGAAAATAAAAAGAGCCAAGGCCCACTATCACCGCGCCTAGTAACCCGAGCAGCGGATGCAACGACGAGAGATAGAACGGCTGTTGCCACAGGTAGATGGAAAACGACCACAGCCCAAAGTAGCGCAGGGGCTTGCAGGACAGCGCTTTGAGAAACCAGGTGGGCGCTTGCGGCGACAGATTGAGCGCGACCGCAAACAAGCCCGTGCCGACAATCATCTGCACATAACGCGGCACAGACCACCAATACGAAAGCACACTCACCACCAAGAGCACAGGCGCCAGCGTCGAAAGGAATTTCGGCGGCTTGAATCGACCCAGCGTCAACAACAAGGCCCCCGAAATGAAAATGCCAAATGCATTGACTTCGCTGCGCAGGAAATAGGCTTCCTGTCTGGCGCTTAAACCCCAAACACCGTAGAAGACGGCAAAGCCCGCGCTGACCACGGTCACCAGCCACAGCAATGGCTGGCACGGCCAGGCGAACCGGCGCGCGACAAACGCCATGCAGCCAAGCAGAAGGTAGCTATGTTCTTCCACACACAACGACCATAGGTGTCCGAGCGGTAAGGTACCGATTGAACCGTCAGCGGGATAATAGTTGCGGAAGAACAGCAGCGCAGCCGTCGCTTCGCGAGGATCGAAACTGCGGCCGCTGTTCCATACTCCGACCAGCACCACTAGTACAAATGCATAGAGTGCCGGAAACACCCGCGAAATGCGACGCTTGTAAAAATGCGGTAATGGTGTGTCGCGCTCGAACAATAATCGCGTCATCAATAGACCCGACAACACGAAAAACAAGTTGACGCCGACGTGGCCGAGGTCGATGCCGGGAACGGGAAAGAAGTGTCCGATCAACACGCACAGAATAGCCAAGCCGCGCCAGCCATCGAGATAGTCGACATGCGCCAGCTCGCTATTTTGGATCACTCCACACCCAGGCTCGTGAGGTACTCGTCGTAGGTGCCACGGAAGTCGACGATGCTGCCGTCGGTTTTGATTTCGATGATGCGCGTCGCGAGCGAGCTGACGAACTCGCGATCGTGCGAAACGAAGAATAGTGTGCCGGCAAATTTTTCCAGACCGGTATTGAGCGATTCGATGGATTCCATGTCGAGGTGATTGGTCGGTTCATCGAGCAATAGCACATTGCGGCGCAAGAGCATCAGCTTGCCGAACAGCATGCGGCCTTGCTCGCCACCGGAGATCACCTTGACGGATTTCTTCACGTCGTCGCCGCCAAACAGCAGACGGCCGAGCGTGCCGCGAATCAAGGTGATGACATCGTCACCTTCGAAACCACCTTCGCGCACATAGCCCGAAATCCAGTCAGTCAGATTTTCGTCCCTCGCAAAGTCTTCCGCATGGTCCTGCGCAAAATAACCGAGCTTGGCTTTCTCGGCCCATTTGATCGTGCCTTTCTGCGGCTTTAATTCGCCCACCAGCAGCTTCAAGAGCGTCGTTTTGCCGACACCGTTTTCGCCGATGATGGCGACCTTGTCGCCGGCATCGATGGTGATGCTGAATTTGTCGATAACGGATTTGCTTTTGTCATAACCAAAAGTGACGTTGTCGAGTTCGACAGCTTGACGATGCAATTTTTCTTTTTCGTCGTAGTCGAAACGAATCCACGGGTATTGGCGCGATGAAGGCTTGATGTCTTCGATTTTGATCTTCTCGATCTGCTTGGCTCGGCTGGTGGCCTGACGCGCTTTGGATTTATTGGCCGAGAAGCGGCGCACGAATTCCTGCAACTCGGCGACTTTTTCCTTGGCTCTGGCATTGTCCTTGGCGCGCTGGTTGCGCGCCAACTGCGACGCCTCCATGTAATCGTCATAATTGCCGGGATATACCTGAATGCGGCCATAGTCGAGATCGGCCATGTGCGTGCATACCTGGTTCAGGAAGTGGCGATCATGGGAGATGATGATCATCGTGCTGTTGCGATTGTTCAGCACGTTTTCCAGCCAGCGGATGGTGTTGATGTCGAGATTGTTGGTCGGCTCATCGAGCAGCAGAATTTCCGGGTTGGCAAACAACGCCTGGCACAGCAACACGCGCAGCTTCCAGCCCGGCGCGACCTGACTCATCGGGCCGGTGTGTTGTTCGATGGTAATGCCCACGCCCAAAAGCAATTCGCCTGCACGCGCTTCGGCGGTGTAGCCGTCGTACTCGGCGAACTTGCTCTCGAGTTCCGCGGCATGCATGTAGTCTTCTTCCGTCGCATCTGGTTTGGCATAGATGGCATCTTTTTCCAGCATGCAGGTCCACATTTGCTGATGACCCATCATGACCACATCTATGACACGTACATCTTCGTACGCAAACTGATCCTGGCGCAGGAATGCCATGCGCTCGCCACTATCGAGCGCAACGTTGCCGCTGGACGGCTCCAGCAGACCTGCAAGGTTTTTCATGAAGGTGGTTTTGCCCGCGCCATTGGCGCCGATCAGACCATAGCGATTGCCATCGCCGAATTTTACGGAGACGTTCTCGTACAGGGGCTTGGCCCCGAACTGCATGGTGATGTTATTGGCAACGAGCACTGCAAATCCTTTGATGAATGACACGAACGATGGCGCTTGTGGCGGCCGGTTCGAACTGATGCGGCAAATGCCGCAGCGAAGCCCGTCATTTTACCTGAGCGCACCATGCATTCCGCAGCCAATCCATGCAATGGTGTTAAATCAGACGCCGGTGCGCGCAGCGTCGTCGGACTCGCCCCAGCGTGTGATCAGCGTTTGCGGCACGCCGAGCTGATCGAGAATGCGCGCGACGACGAAGTCCACCAGATCGCCGATTTTCTCGGGGTAATGATAGAAACCTGGATTGGGCGGCAGGATTACCACGCCCATTCGCGACAGACGCAACATGTTTTCCAGATGAAGCGTGGAGAACGGTGTTTCGCGCGGCACGAGCACCAGCTTGCGCCCCTCCTTGAGACACACATCCGCCGCGCGCTCGATCAGGTTGGATGACAACCCTGCGGCAATCGAGGCCAGCGTTCCCATCGAGCATGGACAGACCGCCATCGCATCCGGCGGATTGGAACCGGAAGCCAGCGGCGCAAACCATTCCTCGCGGCCATATACCTGTAGCTGATCGGCCGTCGCTGCGAAGCGTTCGGCAAACCAGCTCTGCGCATCGGCGGCACGCGCCGGCAGACCGATATCCAACTCCTGCTTAGCAACGATTTGCGCAACCTGCGAATACAGCACTTGTACTTTACATCCCGCATCGAGAAGACATTCGATCAGGCGAAATCCATATGGCATACCCGAGGCGCCGGTCAGTGCAACCGCAATTGTTTTGTTCATCGTTGTTCTTCCTGAATCAAGCGCGCTGCGATAAGACCATTCACCGTTCCGAACAGCAGCGCCGCAGCGCCAAATATAGGTACCAGCGCCCACACGCCGCCATGCGGCACCAGCCACACGCGCACCAATAGCAGTTGTCCGCCGATATGCGCAAACGCCGCCAACAAGCTATGACTAACCGGACCAAACCAGCGCGCAGGCAATTGCACCGCTAGCGACAGCGCTGCGAGACTGGTGATGGCACCGGTCAAGCTCAAGAAAAAGCCGGGCGCGAGAAATTGTCCCAGCAATAGATTCGCCGCAAACACTCTGAGCAGTGCGACCCAGGCCGCTTCTCGCCAGCCATGACGCGCCAACACAATCAGCACGATGATATTTGCCAAGCCTGGCTTGACTCCCGGCAAGGGCAGAGGGATGGCCGCTTCCGCAACAGACAGCACAATGGCGGCAGTGGCATAACGCGCGATGCGGTAGTCCGAAGCATCAGCGGTAATGAGTTTTTCTGCCATCCGCGAATTGTGAACCACTCCGGCGAATTGTTCGATCCATTCTATTTCTTGGATCGATTTTAATAGCTCATCGAATCGTATTCGCTGCGGCCGCCTTCCAGTGAAAGCGTGATCTGATTGGGTGCGCAGATGGCGACCGAGCCGGCGCGAGATAGCCAACCCTGCTTGACGCAATACTGTCTCGGTCCCGGATCGCTGGCTACGCGCGCGCGGCCTGGTTGAACTTCGATGCGCGTCAACCCCAGCGGACCGGATGCTTCAAAGCTTGCCGCGCGATCGAGCGGCAAGCTGGCGACCGTTTGCCCTGCTTCGCGTACCACGGCGGTACTGGGCACGTCGCCACTCCAGAGGCTGCGCGCAGAAACAACGACGGCTGCAAGACCTAGCATGAACACACCGACGTCGCCAGGACGAATCTGTTTGCGCCACAATGCCATATGCATAGCAGTTGCTTATTTCAGCGAGCGATGACGTACGAGGACATTGATGGTCGACTTGAATTCATTCGCCAGCCATTCGGCAATGTAGACCGAACGGTGCTGCCCGCCGGTACAACCAATGCCGATGGTGAGATAGCTTCGCCCGTCGCGGATAAAAGCCGGCAGCCAGTCGGACACAAAACGGCGAATGTCTTCTTTCATGCGCTGGACTTCGGGAACGGCTTCCAGAAATGCAACGACAGCGGCATCTTTGCCCGTCAACGGACGCAACGCCAGATCATAGTGAGGATTGGGCAGACAACGCACGTCGAACACCATGTCCGCATCGACCGGGATACCGTGCTTGAAGCCGAACGATTCGAATAGCAGGGTCAAACCGGTGCCGGGCGCCGCATGGATCATGTCCTTGATCCATGCACGAAGCGTATTCGGATGCAAATCGCTGGTATCGATGCGATGGCCCAATTCGGATATCTGGCTCAACAGTTCGCGCTCGCGAGCGATCGCCTCATCCAGCGTAACGCCGGCATCCGCAAGGGGATGACGGCGGCGTGTCTCGGAAAAGCGCGCAACCAGCGTGTCGTCGCGCGAATCCAGAAAAATAAAACGTACGTCCTCCACCATGTTGCGCATCGAAGTCACGACTTGCGGTACCGCCG
>DASUGV010000419.1:0-4260 GCA_036273835.1 Rhodocyclaceae bacterium | reverse complement strand
GGTTGCTTTGTAACTTCAGGCGAAGCAGTAGCAATTTCAGCGTGTGGCGCTGCAGCTTGAAACAGTTCATCAATGTCCAGGCCATGAAATGCGTTAGTCATTTTCGGCTTCCAGGAACTCTGGCAGAATGTGCACCAGCCGAATACGTCCAATGCCCGGGACAGTCTCACGCACTTGACCTGGGCGTGATGCTTCGCCACCGTCGCGCATGTAGCACTTGTTAATCATCAGCCGTACAACTGACGCCGGATCAAAACCCTTGCACACTTCGGAGCGGAACACTTCGGGCAATATGAGATATTCGGTGCGCTTGTTGTTTGCTGACTCGTGTTCAGTTTCCGGCGTGATGCGGCGATATCCGGCCCGGTTAAGTGTCTTCGGCGCATGATCATCCGTCGCACGGTTCCATTCGGTGAATCGACCATCGCCATGTGTCTCCAAGAACAATCTCACCTGGCGCAACCGGTCTCGATCTTCGGTATTGCCCTGGCCGCCTCGCGACGCTAACCACTCTTTGAACAACCTGCCGGCGGCTTGAAGCGATTCGCCCTTTTCCCAACCAGTGAGTCCGTGCTGTGTGGCAAGTTCGCCGGCAGCGGCAACCAGCGCAAAGCGGCTGGCAACGCGCACGGCCTGCCCGCTGGCATCGGTTGAAAGTACATCTTCCTCAAAACGTTTTGTGACCGCATAGACGAAGTCGGCAAGCTCAACGTCGTCTGTAGCGACGATAATTTTCAACCAGACAGGGAAGGGCGCGCCGTGGTATTTGCGGACCGCCCGCGATAACTTGCCGTGCAATGCTTTCGATGAAGACTCATTGTGTAGCACATCAAAAACGCCCAACTGAGGCGACACCTGGGCGGGCAGATCACATAAGCGAACGTCCTGGCCAGCATGGTTTTTTCCGCCCGCTTCTTCGACGTGCTGTGACAATGAAATTTCACCGCTCGACTGAATCAGCCCACACCAACTCGAACGTGCTCTCAAGCCACCTTCCGCACGACCACGCGCACGATCTTGGCCGCTGGTGAGTGCGTACGCTGCCGTCGCGGCTTGCTTCGGATCGACCATTCGCAGCTCATCAAGACATAGGCATGAGTCTGAATACGCTGCGGCCAAACCTTCCAGTCCGACCGATGTTGCATTCCATCGTGCAATTTTTGTTGGTGAACCGATGACAGACGCACACAACTCAAGTAGCAAGGTCTTGCCGCAACTACTTTCGCCGCGCCAGTGGAAGCCGCCGCCACTCTCAGTCGATACCAAACGCATAAGGGGTGCAGCAAAGGCGGACGCTACTGCGAACAAGAGGCGAGAATTCCCGCTGCACAGTGAGCCCACATGTTCGCGCCATTCCGCTGCACTGCCGGCGACTTGAAAATGTTCTGCGACGTTGTCATAGATCCATTCTTCGCCACCGACACCGACGGCACCGGACGGCAGCACGAACACGCGGCCACCACCTTTTATGTCCTGCCAACCAGTACGCTTGGCAATGCGGGCGCGCTTTTTGGGCATCGCGATTTGCAGATATTCAACGAGCAGACGTTTGCCTGCGGGCGACACACGCAGGCCTTGATCCAGTAGCATGCCCAATGCTTCCAATCCGTCCCCGCGCAGCTTTTCTGCCGGTATGACAATTCGATGTGTAACATGGTCTGAATCGTCGAATACACACAGAACACCCCAGCCCGTGCCATCCGACGCACGCGTCAAGGCGGGAATGTCCAACGGTGCAGCGATCCAACGGGGCGCTTTGGCATTGCCCTCGCGGTCCAGTTCGGTGAAGTACAAACCGTCTGACATGCCCTGTGGATTCAGTGAGAAGCGCGGCGGTGCAGGCTTAGACGCTACGGCATCGGACGCCTTTGTCATGGGTGCAGAGCATGTAGGCAGCATCAATGCGGCTTCGATTTGCGTCGCTACCTCTACGGCACCAGCGAAGTTTGCCAGATCATTGAAGTCGGTCGCTTTGCTCTCGTTGTGCTCGGCAAAGTCCGGCACGCACCAGCGCCCGCCAATTGCTTCTGCGGCCTCTCGTGCTTTCGTGGCACCGGGATTGCCTTCCGTGTGGCGATCATCGTCGCCAGCGATCAACAGCACGGCATCCGGCCATTTGTCATGCAGGGCGAGCGCAACGGCTTTCAGGTTGCCGCAATCGAAGGCGAGGGCGACAGCGTAGCCTGTCGCAGTGTGCAGGCTTGCGCCGGTTGCGTAGCCTTCACACACCAGCAATGGGCGGCCAGCCTCGGGTATGCCAATAACATGAAAGCAACTGGCCTTTTCTCCGCCCGACAGAAAGTCCTTGTCGCGTCCGCCCGGCAGGTCCTTGGCGGGCAGAATCGCTTGCAAGTTGCGCAGCTCGCCCTTGGCGTTGTGCAGTGGCACAAGCAGTGCTCCGGGAAACAGGCGTTCTATCCATTTGCCATTGTCATCCTGCAGCCATTTGTGCCAGGTCGCCACCCGCAGAGAGTAGGGGCCAATCCCTTTGCGGAGCAGGTATGCGGCCTCGCTTGGCGCAGGGCTGGCCTTGCTCCAGATCGTTGCGGCTATCCCCGCTGCTTTGTTGTGGCGCTGCATCTCTTCACGCCGGCGTTGCTGTTTCGCGGCCTCTATTCGTTTGGCATGTTGGGTACGGTCTTCCTCTGACAGCGTTGCTGCATCAAAGAGTGAAACGCTTTGCGTGTCCACATGGCCCCACCATCCAAAGCACACTGTCGGGTTGCCGTCTGCATGCGCTTGATACCAACCATCCTTGCGGCCTTTCTTGTCGCCCGGCACGGCGAAGCGCACGAGGGAGCCGGACAGATCTATGTCATGGTCAATCGGTACGCCAGCGGTGTGCATGGCCTCGTGGAAACAACGGGCGATCTCAGACAGACTCAAAGGTTTGCGTTTGCTCATGGTGGCTTAAGCCCACGCATCCAGCGACGATAAAAGGGGGCGCCGTCCGTCGCTACTCATCAGCCATAAGTGCCCATCCTTGCCATACCAGAAGTACACACGAATGCCGTACAACTCGAGATGCGAGAGCTGCACGGCACGATGGGGCGGATTGTCAAATTGGCGCCGGGCCTTCCCAAGTAATTGATCAAGCGCATGCTGCTCGTCGGCGGTCAGAATAATGCGAGGGTTTCGGAAGTCTTTGCCGTAGGCTTCTTCAAGCTTGCGCAGTGCGTCGCGCAGCAGTTTGGCCTGTAGTGTTGGTTGTGCTTCGCATTCCAGAGCTATGCTTGCCTGACGGATTCTGGTGTCCATCAGGCGATGCTCTGCACGGACGATGTGCGTTGCTTGCGTTGTTGCGCCTCGGTAATGCGTTGTGCAATCCAGGCATCAACTTGTGCGGAGTCCAGTGCGGAAGCGCGCGGACCGAGTTTGACGATATCGAGTCGTCCTGCTTTTGCTTCGCGGTAAATTTGGGGGATTGATACCGCCATGCGAGCTGCAGCAGCGGGGATTTTCTCAAGCCTTGCTCCATGTAGAGCGGGCTTCGTGTTTGTAGCTTCAGCCATGTGCTTGTGCTCCTTATGTAATGACGTTACGCATCACAATGATGCGCAGGAGCAAACACTACGAACGCGGCTCGATAAATTCTTCCCGCTATTTCCTGTGTTTTAGCGGGAGGCGTTTAACGCATTGTCTTCGCACTCCTTTTTTGATGGGTTGTCCGAACCATTTAAGGCAATCGTAGTAATACTCTTCGGTCAGCGTTTTCCCGAGGCCGAACTTTTCGCCAACTCGTTCAAAGAGCACCGCGTCAATGGGAGTGCCCGGATCTGTCTTCCGGATATTCAGGATTTCATTGAAGACGCGGAATTTGAAGTGACGGCGCTTACGCAAGGCGCTTAAGGTTGAATTCTTTGGATACGGAGTACCAAAGACGGCATCCCAAGAGTTTTGTTCAATTCGGACGTTTACAACTGCGTAGTACGCTGCGAGATAGGCGCGTGAAACCCAATCAGGCATAGGAAGGTCGCGTTGCGCGCAAATGCAAAGAGCCTGCATCAACGCAAACTTTTCACCTTGCTTAAATAGTTTTTCTTGCTGCTCTAGGTCCTTCAGTGCAAACCATTGAAAGAGCGGTAGCGTAGGGTCAGCGTAGCTTAAGGCTGGGTTATCTGAACGAGCCTGCTCATGGGCTGTTTGCGCTTCTTCGAATGTCCAATGTTTATTCGCTATAGCCATACCGTCCCCTTCAGTGCAGCCTTCAAAGTAGGGTAGCCGGTGAAGGTATCCGGCTCTTCGGCCCGTCGGCCTAGG
>DASUGV010000418.1:0-4225 GCA_036273835.1 Rhodocyclaceae bacterium | reverse complement strand
ATCTCGGCCACCATCAGCAAGCCGACGACCAATCCCACCGGCAGATATTTCCAGAAACCCTCACGCAAACGATCGAGGTTGATGTCGAGCATCATCACGACAAACAGGAATAGCACCATCACCGCACCGACATAAATCAGCACGATGCCGATGGCGAGAAACTCGGCGCGCATCAACATCCAGATAGCGCCGGACGTGACGAACGACAGCACCAGATACAGCGCAGCCTGCACAGGATTGCGCGCAGTGATGACACGCAAGCCGGCAAAAACGAGAATCGCCGCAAAAGCATAGAAGACGTATGTGGAAAATTCCAGGTGCATAATCAGTTTCTGCTCGCAGCTAATGACGGATAGATAAATTCATTGGGCAACTACCGGTACTTCGCTTCGTCCGCGCGATCCTTGGCGATCTGTGCCTCGTAGCGATCACCCACCGCCAACAACATGTTTTTGGTGTAGTAGAGATCGCCGCGCTTTTCGCCGTGATACTCGAACACGCGCGTCTCGACGATCGCATCGACCGGACAGGCTTCTTCGCAAAAGCCGCAGAAGATACATTTGATCAAGTCAACGTCATAGCGCGTCGTACGGCGCGAGCCATCGTCGCGTTGCTCGGACTCGATGGTGATTGCCAATGCCGGGCACACCGCTTCGCACAGCTTGCAGGCAATGCAGCGCTCTTCGCCATTCGGATAACGGCGTAGCGCATGCAAACCACGAAAGCGCGCGCTCTGCGGCGTCTTCTCTTCCGGAAACTGCACGGTAATCTTGCGCGCAAAGAAATGGCGCCCGGTCAGGGCCATGCCCTTGACCAGCTCCTTGAGCAATACGCTGCCAAAAAATTCACTGACGGCACCCATGATCAACCTACGTAATTTCTAGACGAGGCTTGACATGCCTCATCTGCAATTCGCTTCCCTCTCCCACCGGGAAAGGGATTGGAGGTGAATGATGAGCTTTGCTGGTTGTCAGTCATTTGCAAGCTCATTTCCAAATCGATAACGGCGACATGATCCACATGCCAACCACCAGAACCCAAATCAGACACAGCGGAATGAAAACCTTCCAGCCCAAACGCATGATCTGGTCATAACGGAAACGCGGGAAAGTCGCACGCGCCCACAAGAACAAGAACAGCACGGCGGCGATCTTCAACGCCAGCCATTGAAAACCATCCCCAAACAGCGGACCAAGCAGCCAGACGTGCTTGAACAAATCCGCCAGAAAACCCACCGGCGTCAACCAACCGCCAAGAAAGAAAGTCGATGTCAATGCCGACACCAAAATCATATTGGCATATTCGGCCAGAAAGAATAGCGCGAAAGCCATGCCCGAATACTCGACCATGTGACCAGCAACGATTTCCGATTCGCCCTCCACCACATCGAAGGGGGCACGGTTGGTTTCGGCCACACCCGAAACGAGATACACGACAAACATCGGCAGCAGCGGCAGCCAGTTCCAGCTCAGGAAGCCAAAACCCTTGGCGGCAAAATAACCTTTGTCCTGGCTGGCAATGATGTCGGAGATATTTAAGGAACCCGACACCATCAGCACGCACACGAGCGCGAAACCCATCGCCAATTCATAAGACACCATTTGTGCCGCCGCGCGCATGCCACCCAGAAATGCGTATTTGGAATTCGACGCCCAGCCAGCGAGGATGATGCCGTACACACCGAACGAAGTGATCGCCATCAAATAAAGCAGGCCGGCGTTGACGTTGGCCAGCACCATGCCATCGGCAAACGGCACAACGGCCCAGGCCGCCAAGGCCGGCGCAATCGCCAGTACCGGTGCGAGCAAGAAAAGACCTTTGCTCGAATTGGTCGGAACGATGACTTCCTTTAGCAGCAGTTTTATGCCATCGGCAATCGGCTGCAGCAGGCCGAACGGCCCTACACGATTGGGGCCGATACGCACTTGCATATAGCCGATAACCTTTCGTTCGGCCAGCGTCAAATATGCCACACAGATAAAAATCGGCACGACGATGACTACGATCTTGACCAGATTCCACACCAGCGGCCACACTGGTCCGAACAATTGCGCGAGCGGCTGCAAGAGGTGATCCATCACGCCCGCTCCACGCTGAGTTCGCCAAACATCGCACCAAGCGCAGCTGTTGAAGCATGTGCGGCGGCAACACGCACGCAGCCTTCGGCAACCGCATCATCACGCTCCGCGTTCAAGCGTATTTCTCCACTCACCGAACGAAGCACGATTTGCGCACCCTCTTCCACACCCAGCGTTGTTAATGTGGAAACAGCCATGCGCGCAGTCACTGGCTTGGCATCGCGCGTTTTCTGTAATGACTGCGCACGGCGCACCAGCGGATCCGCAAAATAGATCGGCACATCCGCAATGCGTTGCAAACTGTTTGTCGCAGCGTCCATACGCACAGTGGCGCCGGATACCTGATTATTGAGACGCGCCGCGACCTCGCCTGCCAGAGCTTCTTTCAATACCGCTTCGCTCGATTCATATTCGAAACCCGCCAAGCCCAATAGGTTGCCCAACACACGCAGCACTTTCCAGCCCGGACGCGTCTCGCCCGCCGCTTTTGCCACTGCGTTGAATGACTGCACGCGGCCTTCCGCGTTGACGAACGTACCGGAAGTTTCGGTGAACGCCGAAATCGGCAACATTACATCAGCATAATTTTTCGCGTCGCCGACGAAAGCGCCCACGTGAATGACGGTATCGGCCGCGTTCATCGCAGCGCGTAACGCAACGCCGTTCGCGCAATCCAGCGCGGGTTCCACACCTAACAGCAAATAAGCCTTGAGCGGGCTTTCGATCATTTGGCGCGCGTTCAATCCAGCATCGCCGGGCACAGCATGCGCGAGATAGCCTCCTACCGAATTGGCAGCCTCGCCGATGACACCCAGCGTAGCGCCAGTCAGTCTTGCAATCTCTTGGGCCAGAATTTGAATCGAAGAAAAATTGGGATGCTGTACGGCAAGGTTGCCAAGCAGCACGGCACGCTTTTCACCGGTAGCCAGACTCTCAGCAATTCTCTGCGCGGCTTCACTGATATTAACCGCGGCAACGATATCCGAACATTCAGCGGAAATTTGTGTGCCGGTTTTTGCCGCTAGCGCTTTAACGACTTCGGCAAGTACGCGCGTAAATTCGTTCGGTGCGACGATGACATCGGCATCGATCTGTGTAAACCAATCTTCAGCCACGGCATGAATGCGTGACAGTTTCGCGTGCTGTTTGACGGCTTGCCGCAAGCGATGCGCGATCAGCGGATGGTCCTTGCGTAAAAAGCTACCAATAACCAGGACGGCGTCGAGGCTGTTCAACTGCGCCACCGGCATGCCCAACCACGGCACGCCCGCACGCTTGCCGTCGAGCGAGAAGTCGGATTGACGCAAACGGAAATCCACATTGCCCGAACCCATACCACGCATGAATTTCTGCGCGAGATACAGTTCTTCCAGCGTGCTGTGCGGCGATATCAGCGCACCGATATGCTTGGAACCATGTTCGGAGGCAACGCCCTTGAGTGCATCGGCGGCATAGCTCAATGCGGTTTGCCAATCCACTTCTTGCCACGTACCGCCCTGCTTGATCATCGGCGTCGTCAGGCGATCGGTCGCAGCCAATCCCTCGTAAGAAAAACGGTCCTTGTCGGACAGCCAGCACTCGTTGAGTTCTTCATTTTCAAGCGGCAACACACGTTTGACTTCTTCGTTCTTGACCTGAACGATCAAGTTGGAACCGAGCGAGTCGTGCGGGCTCACCGACTTGCGGCGCGCCATTTCCCACGTGCGCGCGCTGAAGCGAAACGGTTTCGACGTCAGCGCCCCGACCGGACATATGTCAATGACATTGCCGGACAATTCCGAATCTACCGTACGGCCCACAAAAGAGAGAATTTCGGAATGCTCGCCACGGCCCGCCATGCCCAATTCCATAATGCCGGCAACCTCCTGCCCGAAGCGCACACAGCGCGTGCAATGAATGCAGCGTGTCATGTCGGTAGAAATCAGCGGACCAAGATTCTTGTTGAAGACGACGCGCTTTTCTTCTTGGTAACGCGAGCCGGAAGCACCATAGCCGACTGCCAGATCTTGCAATTGGCATTCGCCACCCTGATCGCAGATCGGACAATCGAGCGGATGATTGATCAGCAAGAATTCCATGACGCCCTTGCGGGCCTTCCGCGCCTTCTCGCTGTCCGTCAGGATCACCATGTTCTCAGCGACCGGCAT
>DASUGV010000417.1:0-13226 GCA_036273835.1 Rhodocyclaceae bacterium | reverse complement strand
GCGGAAATGCCTATCGTCTCATCTGTCGACGTACGTATTCCCGTATAAAGCATTGCCACCTCGTAACCCACTAACGTGACGGTGCCGGGACAGCGATTGTTGCCTGTGTCGCTGTATTCGAACGCGTAAGTACGCTGGATGCATAGACGGCCTTCATCATTTCGGCGCAATCGTATGCCATTGCTTGCCACTGTGTCGTCAAGAAACTGCAACCCTTCAGTCGCGCAGGCATTACGTGCTGCCGCGACGCCGATATCGCGCGCCTTGAGTCCATCGATAAAAAACCAGCCAAACGCGATCAGCGCGCACAACAAGAAGAGTTCAAAACTTGGCATTGCTTGATTCGTTAAACGTTCCGGTAGGGTTATGACTTCATCATGCTTTTTGTTCGTTCATGCCGCGACGGTAATTCAATATTCGGCCTTTGTAAGCCTCGCCGCTTGCTTGTATGCAATCGGCACGTGTCTCGGAGAACGAATAACCCAAACGCGCCATATTTCTGTTGAAGCTGCTGCGATTGCCGCGATCGGGATCGACGATTATTATTTCAACTCTGGTGTTCGAATGCCGGTCGATGAAATTCGACAATAGTTCGGGCTGATCTCGTTCATACAAAATATCGCTGCCGATGATCAGATCAAATTTGCCGAGCCCAGGATTGTCTGCCGCCCAATTTCCAGTCTGGTATTCGAGCGGTGGCAGTTGATTCAAGCTCAGGTTTTCGAGTAAGAATTCTTCGGTCAGCGGGTGGCAATCGCTAGCCGTCACATCGGCATGCCGACGGTGTGCCACCATGCTGGCCAACGCAACGCCACAACCAATCTCCAAAATTTTCCTGCCATCGAACTCGAATACTTGCATGGCAGCCGCTAAAATGCGCGCCGACGGCCAGATCAGTCCAAATAACGGCCAGGAAGCGGAAGAAATGCCCAAATTTTCGGCTTCGCCCAGCGGGTCGCAAAACTGTTCTCGGTTCAGCAACGAACGGATGATAAAATCCGCGCCGCCTGGGATGGGAACGGTCTCGATCTTGACTTGGTAATCTGGCATTGAAGAGGCGACGAATTAAAGAAAAGAGGATGAAGAAAGAGTAGCACTTTGCACTGATATTGGATGCCGGGCGTGCGGTCGTCGGAAAGTTGATATTGCGCTGCACAATCCATATTTTTTTGTCTAAGCTCTATAAATACAAAGCGGTTTCTTTTTCATTGCCAACTATCATTGCGCTGCAATATGTCCAATACGATCCCATTTGGCTGCAAACGTCTGATCGATGGTCAGCCCAGAGTGTTTTATTACGGCTATTGGATCAAGACTTACCAGGCACCGGACGACACGCTTACAGCCAAGAAAAAACTCATCGAAGCGCTGACACGGCGTTTGTTCAATCATGTCGAACACGGCATCAATATCCCAGGCCACCGCCTCAACGAGGCGCGCGGGGCCTACGAAAGCGAGACCGATCCTGAGATGCGGCGTGTCAAGGGTGCAATGCTGGCCGGTGCGGTATTCAATCGTGCAACGGATATCTTCACCAAGCTGGTCGAACTACAGGCGGCAGGTGTCGAGGTGGGTAATGACAACGCGTTGATGCGCGAATGCGGCCGTTGTTTGCAAGAGGCATTGGAGCTGGGCAAGACGGTATTGCATCGTAGCGGAGAAGAAGGTCTCGACGAATTGTGGGGCGAGCCATTCAAGGTGTTCTCCATCCCGATCGATGCTTTTTATGAAAGCCGCTACATCAAGATCGCGCAGGCCATGCGTGACATCGATCGTATTGCCGAGGTGACCAAGCAAACCTTTTCCGGCAGTGTGATCTTTGCGAAGCTGCCAATGCTCATCGACAATTACGCCATCGCTGCCAAAGTCAAATGTGAGACCTTGCGCACCGACGAAAATATCTTCGACGTGTGGGCGACTTTCGCGGTTGCCGGAGAGCGGCTGCATGCTTTCATCCCACAGCTACCGGCACGCGTAACGGAAACACTCATCCGCGAAATCGAACACGGTCAGCGCTTGATACGCCAGTCTTGCGGTTTGATCAGCGACATTACGCGTGCTCGTGTGCCCATGCCCAAAAGCACGCAGGAATTTGTCGCTCGCTGCGAGCGTTTTCGCGCGCATGCCGAAATACTCGGCGATGGCGCGGTTTCAAAATCGGCGCACATATGACGCTGGTCTAGGGGCTCACTTCTTTTTCTTCGACGTACTTGCCTTGAATGATTTTTTCTCGCCAGCATGTGGCGCTGTCTTTTCCCGAAGTGATCGCTTTGGTGCGGCTTCGCCGCTGCTGAACTTGCGTACTGTGCCGCGTCCCTGATGCTTTTCTTCGACTTCACCGGGTTGCATCAAACGAATGTTGATTGGAACCTGGCAAACTCGTGTGCGCTTGAGTAGCGATAACAATTCTTTCGACAGATCCGCCGGCAGCTCTACGGTACTGTAGCTGGGAAATAGGTGAATCTGACCAATGTTGCGGCCCTCTATGCCACCTTCATTGGCGATCGCGCCGACAATTTCCTTCGGCGTCACGCCATGGTTGCGGCCGACTTCGATGCGATAGCGCTGTAATACGCCATCGGCGGCAGCGCGACGACGCGCAAGAATTTCGTCGCGGTTTTCGCGAGGTAGTTTTTCGAAGCTGCGCTGCTCGCGTGTGGCCCTGTCGAAGGACGGATCTTTTTCTATGTTTTCGTCATGATGTGTTTTTACGCGACTCGACCGTTCGCGAGTTGATCGTGAGTCTTGTTTGTCTTCGTCCGAGCGCGCCACGCGTGTCGGGCGCTCCTGCGGCGCTTGTTGCAGTTTTACTTCGGGCTTGTCGCTTCCCGCCAATTGTAAAGGTCGTTCGCGTTGTGCCAGGTAGGCCAATGCGGCGGCAATTTCCTGGGCGCTGAGACTTTGTTCGTCTTCGATCTGTCGCACGACATCCACAAAAAAACTCAGATCCTCCGCATCCAGCGCTTCGACGACCTCCTGTTTGAACTGCGCGACACGGCGCTCCGCAACCGCTTCGCGGCTCGGCAACGCAATTTGTTCGATCGGTTGCCGTGTTGCGCGCTCGATTGCGCGGAGCATGCCTGTTTCGCGTGGCGCCACGAACAGAATCGCGTTGCCCGCACGACCAGCGCGGCCCGTACGACCGATGCGATGCACATAGGCTTCCGTATCGTAAGGGATGTCGTAGTTGATGACATGGCTGACGCGCGACACATCGATGCCGCGCGCGGCAACATCGGTTGCGACGACGATGTCGAGCGTGCCGCCTTTGAGTTGCTCGATGACACGTTCGCGTAATCCCTGTGTCATATCTCCATTGAGTGCTCCCACGGCATAGCCGCGCGCCTCAAGCTTGTCTGCCAATTCCACTGTGGCAGTTTTGGTGCGCACGAAAACGAGCGCCGCATCGAAATTTTCTTCGACTTCCAAAATACGTGTCAGTGCATCCAGCTTGTTGACGCCGCGCACGAGCCAGTAGCGTTGATGGATCGTAGCGACTGTGGTGGTAGCAGCACGGATTTTTACTTCATGCGGATTGCGCAGGTGGCGGTGAGCGACGCGCCGGATCGCATCCGGCATGGTGGCCGAGAATAAGGCCGTCTGGCGCTCGGCAGGTGTATGTTCGAGAATCCATTCCACATCGTCGATGAAACCCATGCGCAGCATTTCATCCGCTTCGTCGAGCACAAGTGCTTGCAAGCTATCCAGCGACAGGCTGTTGCGATTCAGGTGATCGATGATTCTGCCCGGCGTGCCGACGATGACCTGCGCACCGCGATTCAATTGACGAAGCTGCACCACCATGCTCTGTCCACCATAAAGCGGCAGCACGTGAAAATCGCGTAGGTATTTGGCATATTTCTGGAATGCCTCCGCAACCTGGATGGCGAGTTCGCGTGTCGGCGTGAGAACTAATACCTGCGTTTTTTTGCTGGCCAGATCCAGCCGTTGCAACAGTGGCAAAGCGAACGCAGCCGTTTTGCCTGTGCCGGTCTGGGCTTCGCCCAATAGATCGTGGCCCGCGAGCAAATGCGGAATGCAAGCAGACTGGATGGGTGATGGCTTTTCGTAACCGACATCGGCTAGCGCTGTCAGGAGCGGCGCGGAAAGCGCGAGTTGATCGAATGTTTCAACAGAGCTGGTCATGATAAGAATCAAAACAGAGAAGACGCGACGGTGCTGGACTCGCACCGTTTGGGTTGTTTGTATTATCGCTGATGAGTGAGGCGATGCTGATAAAACTTCACGTCGATCAAATCGATCGCATTAAGAAGCGTTTTCGCATGATTCGGAAAGCGTAAAAAAGCGCTCAGTCATTTCTTCGAGCCCTAGGGTTTGCAGTACTTGGGCGAGCCGTTCGGCTGCGCGCCGGCGGGGTAAATTCTTGTAGCGGGCGATGATCAACTCGTTCTTCATCGAATGTTCCCAACCGACCAGTTCGGTGACATTGACCTGATAACCATGCGCTTCCAATTGAAGACAGCGCAATACGTTGGTGACCTGGCTGCCGAATTCGCGTGTATGCAACGGATGGCGCCAGATTTCGGTCAACGCATCTCGGGCCAGCACCTTGCCCTTATTCTTTTTCAATATCGACGCGACCTCCGCCTGGCAGCATGGCACCAGTACGACGAATTTTGCTTGCTTCTCCAATGCAAAATGGATCGCATCGTCGGTGGCCGTATTGCACGCATGCAGCGCCGTAACGATGTCGATTTGGTTTGGCAAAAGCTCCGATGTAGTCGATTCGGCGATCGATAGATTGACGAAGGACATACCGAGAAACCCGAGCCGTGCTGCGAGCTCTTCCGACTTGCTGACCAGCTCATTGCGGGTTTCTATGCCGAAAATATGACAATTAGGATTTGCCGATTTGAAAAACAGATCGTAAAGAATAAAGCCGAGGTAGGACTTGCCGGCACCATGGTCGACAAGTGTGATATTCGGATGATCTTGCTGGATTTCCTGCAAGAGCGGTTCGATGAACTGATACAAGTGGTAAATCTGTTTGAGTTTGCGGCGGCTATCCTGATTCATCTTGCCGTCGCGGGTCAAAATGTGTAGGGCTTTCAGCAGTTCGACAGACTGGCCCCGCCTGATTTCAGGCATGTCGGCAGGCGGTTTGTTCATTGATGTATTTTCATAGATGGGCACATGGTCAAGTCGAAACTACACAAACTTGTCCGGCGCGAGCAGTGCAATCACCTGAAAAATTGATGAAGGCAAACGACTAGACAAACGCTATGTGAGGCGGCGCTGATGACTATAATTTTCCCGCAGCGTAGAGTGCTTCGAAGCGCTGTTGTTCGTGAAGATAGTTGTTGCTGCATTCGACGAGCGTGGCATTGTCGGGCGGGTTGTCACATTTTTTTGGCTTCTTGTAAAAGTGTTGCCATGCCTGTTCCTTACGGTCTTCGTTGGCGCGTGCCGTTTCTGCGATCTGAGTTTGCGCCGCTTCAATTGCCTGTTCTTTTTCCCGGCGGCGTGCTTCCGCTTCATCGACCAAGGTTTGTTCGTGTTCGAGGCGATCTCGCCTGGCTTCGGCGGTCGTCCGATCTTCATCCGCGAGCGCGTCCGATTGCTGAACAGAATGTTGCGCAATCTGCGGTTGGGCAGACGCTGCTCCGCCGACGAGCCGATCGACCGCGAAGCGGCCAACGAAGACGATGACCGCCGCACCAACGACGGCGAAGATGAGGTGCTGAATCGTTTGCGGATGCGAGGTTTGTGTGATCATTTCTTAGATGCCCGAAAATCGTGCCAAAGAATTGAATAGATCATGCCATGTAAGTCTAATCCACCGGCAGCCATCCGACTTGCCACCTGTCGGGCTCGTCCGGCCTGATCAGGGGCGCGACGCGACAAGGTCGAGGCGTCTCAGTATGATCGCATCTGCCCTCAGGCGCCAAGCTCAGGGTAAGAACCGATTTTGATCCGCTTTGGGGAGGAATCTTATGCTTCGCAATCAGGAATCCGGCTTACTCGATCTCATTACCGGCAACCGGTGGTCTGTGGCGGCCTGGAGAGCGACGGCAGTATTCGTAGCGGGCTACGCAATTCCTTCTTTGCTATTTGGTCGCAATGGGCATGCTGGCGGTGTGGTTCATGGCGTACAGTTTCTTGCCACCGTGCTGACCTTTGTGTTTACGGCAGCCGCCTTGTTTGTGTTTGCGCAGTCGCGCGCCGCGGGTGTCGAATCTCCCGAATCGAGTGTCGAGGATCACGCCACCAAAGCGGCGCCCACGCACTGGTCGATGGAACTCCTTCGACAAATCGAATGGAAAAATCTGTCGGCACTTTGCACGGCGCTTTACCAAGAGAAAGGCTTTCGCGTCGTTGCCATGCCGCTTGATGACAAGGGCATTTTCGGCATGCAGCTTTTCCAGGGTGACAGCGAGCGTCCTACCAGTATTGCGCAATGCCAAGCCTGGGGCGAGTTGACGGTTGGCATTGAACCGATTCACAGATTGCTTGCCACGATGGTCGCAGAGCAGGTTCCTAAAGCGTTCTTTATGACGCCTGGAAGTTTCACCGAGGATGCGCGTGCCTTGGCAACGGATCGTCACATTACGTTGATCGACGGGAAGTTATTGTTGGCGATGACAAACCGCCTGCCTGGTGAAACGGGCAAGCAACTGCTCCACAAGATTACCGCGGCCGATTACACAACGCCCAGTTGCCCCGCCTGTGGCCTGAAAATGATTACGTCAGAGGATGAACATGGATCTCGATGGGGCTGCCGTGCTTTCCCACGTTGCAAGCAAACATTGGCGATGCGTGGCGCAGCCGCCTGATGCCGAGATTACGAACCATCATCCATCCACAAAAATGAACAGGCAGTTGCGCAACTGCCTGTTCACTGTGCTGGCCAGGATGCCAGATCGAATCTTTACTTCATTCAATCCGGCATCAACTGAACTTACTTTTTCGTCTGGTCACATCCACGAGCCGATATCGGCATCGGCGCCAGTGCCGCCGGGTTGTCCATCAGCACCGAGCGTATAGACATCTATATCGCCATGCTCGCCCGGATTCTTGTATAGATAAGGACGGCCCCATGGATCGACCGGTAGTTTCTCCAAGTACCCCACGTCTTTCCATGCCGGAGGTATCGGCGCACGAGTCGGTTTCTTCGTCAGCGCCCCCAATCCTTGATCAACGGTCGGAAACATGTTGTTGTCCAGCTTGTAAGTCTGCAGGGCGTTGCTGATAGCCGAAACGTCCAGTCTGGCCGCGTCGATCTTGGCTGGATCTGCCTTCTGAATGAATCGCGGTACCACCAACGCGATGGCTACACCGACAACCACCAGAACGATCAGGATCTCGACCAGCGTGAAACCACGAAGACTGCCGTAAGACTTTCCTTTGCATGAACATGCTGTTTTCGTGAGCATCATTTTCATTCTCCTTACAAGCGGGCAACAGCGAATGCCATTCGCATAGTCCGTTGCTGTCCGGTTGCTGTCTATTGCACGGCCGGGAATTTCCGCCGTGCCCATCTCTCATCTGTAACAAACCGTCAATTAATAAATATGACAGATACGATACTAATATTGGCGTTTTGCGCCCGCTACTCCATACCTGAAAACCCCGACAGGACGTGATGTAACGCTCATTTGCGGGTTTATTTACGTAAATGAATGTGAAATCCGGCGTTACGATTACAAATATCTATCTGTCATGGCGTGGCAGTGGCTTCACGTGATGCGCGAGCGAAGAACGGACAAGCGCATCGCTCGGCCGACATGAAGAGACGGGTACGATGGCTCGGATCAGCAGATTCGATGGGAAAACCAACACTGCGGAAAACAAAGGCCGATGTGACACGCCTTTCGGGGAGGCGTCTTTTGGCTTCGCGGCGACACAATATTTGACGAACCGGAAACCGGTTGATCAGGAAAAACCAACGCAGGCGAACTTCTCGCGTTGTCGAAGCGACAACGCTCGGTAAATAAACTTAGTAAAGAGTTTTTCTTAAAGAGTTTTTCTGCGCGGAAGGCGCAGACTCAAATCAATGCGGAACAATAGGTTGTGCGGCGCTCTTGGCATCTTTCTTGGCATGTTTGGCAGCCCGTTTTTCTTTCAGGTTGAGGGCTGGTTCTTTTTTACTTTCCTTATTGCTTTTCTGAGCTTTAGACATGATACGTGCTCCTGTGTAAGTTCCGACAAGTGAATTTATTTACATGGCATTTTTGTCGAGGCGGCATGTAAGGCCGATGCTGCCAACGACGGCAGTGCTCTATCAGTATAGGCTCATCGACACAGAAAATCCGGTCCGCGAAATCGTTGCCATGTCGATGAATGCCGCGCCGTACAATTGATGTACGCCGTAATCATGGAGACAAAATGTGGAAGCACGACTCATTGCGCTAGAGACCAAGATGAACTTATCCGAAGATTTACTGGATACGCTCAATCGAACCGTCTTTCGCCAGCAACAGCAGATCGACTCTTTGCAGCAACAGATTCGAGTCTTGTATCAGCAATCGCAAACGGGTGTGCCGACGGCAGAACAAACTCCGCTAAACGAGACACCACCTCATTATTAGCGATGACGCGCGCGGTGCAGTGGCCCGCTAGATCAGCGACGGTCCTGACACGATGCTCTCGGCTTCTTTGGCGGATATGCGCACCGTGGCCGCACAGATGACGTGGACTGTCAGCCACTCATGCAGCGTAATAGCGCTGTCGCTTTCCAGAGAGATAAAGCGACAGCCGATCTGACCGGCCGGCTCTCCCGAAATGAAATTCACTGTTTGCGCTTGGCCGCGAACCTTGCCCGGCACATCTTCAAGACGTAGTTCGAATGTAAAGGTCTTGTCGGATTCGGGCGGTGCTGTTGCCGCGATGCTGAAACCTTCCAGCGAAAGATCGATAAGCGGCATGCGTTGCCCATCGATCATCACCCAGAAGTACGGTTTGCCGTTGCGCTGTGCCAAAAATCGCTGACGTTTGCGGCGTTCGGTATTGTCCAATTTGTTACTCATGGCAGTCGTACGCTCCAGATAATGATTCGGGGTCGAACGCGATTGCAATTGAATATTGCGACTCGCATTGTCCCGCGGCGGAAATATTGCCGCCATGTTTTTAATTGCGGCCTTGGCCGACCGTTCCTTGAATCTACGATATGCGTGGCGCAACGAATTAGCCTGATCATTTTCATCGGGCTGCAAGTACGCAGGTATTTTCCGGGCCAGCAAGCTTGTGAGATATGCGGTCGCAGGGCAGGGCAGAATTTATTTCACGCAGTGCCGATTGATTATCTGCGCAAATATTCCGGTATCTCTGCTGCGACCGGCATGGTGGCATTCAGATTGATACCCGGAATCGTCGGCGCGATACGTGGTGCCCTAACGGTGTGGCTTGGACGGATTTCCGGTTGAACGTGCGAGCGATTCACATTTGTATGTGTGGTAGCACGTAACTCAACAGGCCGTATTATTTTTGGCTCGGGCGTTTCGGCCGATAGAATGCTGTTTAGCCACGCCGTGACGGTGCTCCATTCCTGCAGATATGCTTCGACCTTTTCGCGTTGAAAATCGAAGATCGACAGTCCCTGCTCGAGGCATTTGCTATAAGCCTGCGCAGCCTTGATGGTTCCCAAATAGGGCAACGCAAGCGTGTTTGCCCAGGTTTCGAGCGCAGAGGCATTTTTGGTCCGGCCATCGATGCGCATGCCGATACATGCGACCTCGCATTTGCCGCTGGCGATGCGCGGAAAAGTGCGCAGTTCCTTGACGCAGTCGGCGGCGGCTGCGCGATCGAATACGGTAGGCGTGGTCGGTATCAATATCGCATCGGCATATAAGGCCACTTTCATCATGCCAAGGCTATGGAAACCACCAGGCGTATCCAGCACGACATGTTTGATGCCCGCAGGTGGCCGCGCAAAATTGCGTTCGTCAATCGACCAGCCATTGATTCGGGGCCGATGTTCCGGCCGCAGACTCAGCCATAGTCGTGAGGACTGCTGCTTGTCCACATCGCCGAGCATGACGTCATGACCGAGCGACGCAAGATAGCCTGCCACATTGGTGGCAAGCGTCGATTTTCCCGACCCGCCTTTGCGATTGACGACTGCGATAACGGTCATTGGAGCAGAGCCTCGATAGCGAAGGTGCAATCCTGTGAGCTCATCGCCGCAAATATTTTCAGCTTGAGCTCGGGTGATTTCGCCCATTTCCCCACAATTAACGGGGGTAGGGACTAAAACCTGAGCGAAACTAGCATGCAATTGCGACCCTTGACAAAACCAATTTGCGGGCGGCACCGCCGATAGTACGAATGGTAGGTGTCAACTTCATGGCAAGGCCCTGGTTTTTGTCGCTTGTGCCCGCCAAGGCTGATGCGAAGCCGATTTGCGAACCTCAAGGTGATTGCGTGATCATATGAATCCATGTGCCACTAAAGCCGACTCCGCAATGAACGCGCCGCATCCATTGATTCGCCCACTCGAAGCCTTGAGCTTTGACGATCTCTTCGTTCGTTCGCTGACCGCCGATCCCAGTACGCATAGTGTTTCGCGTCAGGTTCCGGGTGCGGTTTACAGCAGAGTATCGCCGACGCCAGTCAGTGCGCCTCGCTTGCTCGCGTGGTCGAACGAACTGGGCAACATGCTCGGTATCGAGCCTCCGGCAAACGCCGATGGTTTGGCGGCGCAAGTGCTCGGGGGGGCGCGTGTCCTGCCTGATATGAAGCCTTACGCGGCACGCTACGGCGGTCATCAGTTCGGTCATTGGGCTGGCCAGCTCGGCGATGGGCGTGCAATTACGCTAGGCGAAATCATCGATACCTGCGGGCAACGGCAAGAGCTGCAACTCAAGGGTGCTGGCCTCACACCGTATTCGCGTCATGCCGATGGCCGCGCCGTCCTTCGCTCGTCCGTGCGCGAATTTCTGTGCAGCGAAGCCATGTATTACCTCGGCATACCGACTACGCGCGCGCTCAGCCTCGTCGCCACCGGCGAGGGCGTCGTGCGCGACATGTTCTATGACGGTCGTCCGGAGACCGAGCCGGGTGCTATCGTCTGCCGCGTTGCGCCCAGCTTTGTGCGGTTCGGCAATTTCGAAATTTTTGCTGCGGAAGGCGAGTTGGACAACCTGCGTGCACTGGCCGATTGGGTCATCGTCAATCACTATCCGCAGCTTGGATCGCCATCGCAGGACGCATATGCCAAATGGTTTGCTGAAATATGCCGTCGCACCGCGGTAACGATATGCCATTGGATGCGCGTAGGTTTCGTACATGGCGTCATGAATACGGACAACATGTCCATTCTTGGCCTGACGATCGACTATGGTCCGTATGGTTGGTTGGAAGGATTCGATTTCGGCTGGACACCCAACACGACCGACGCGCAAGGCCGCCGCTATTGTTATGGCCAACAGCCGCAAATTGCATACTGGAATCTTGCTCGCCTTGCGGGTGCGTTGAGCGCGCTCATCGATGACGAAGATGCGCTGACCGATGGTTTGGACGTTTATCGCCGGACCTTCGAAGAACAATGGCCACGAACCATGGCAGACAAGCTGGGTATCGTCGTGCACGCGGATCAGGAAGACACGCTCGTAACGGATCTGTTTGCCTTGTTGCAAGCGACCGAGACTGACATGACGATTTTTTTCCGTCGTTTGGCGGATGTTCCAGTCGACGCCGGCGTAGCGACAGAAGCTCGCCTCGAGCCATTGAGTGAAGCCTTCTACGATTCTTCAATATTGGACGGCACACACGGCGAAAATCTTGCAGCATGGCTTGCAAAATATGCTGAAAGAATACGCAATGAAGACCGGCCGCCTGTTGAGCGCATTGCACACATGCAGCGTACGAATCCCAAATATGTGTTGCGCAACTGGATTGCCCAGCAGGCCATCGACGATGCGACGCAAGGCGATACCGCGAAGATCGAGCGCCTGCTCGAGATATTAAAGAATCCCTACGACGAACAGCCGGAAAATGAAGACCTCTTCACTCGCCGTCCTGAATGGGCACGCCGCAAACCAGGGTGTTCGGCATTGTCGTGTAGTTCGTAATACGTTCGCAGCGCTTACCGGGTCGTTGGCGACCCATGCCCGAAAGTCTCATGGCATGTTTCGAGACACCATCTACGATGACATGGCCGAGTAATATTCCAATCGTATATTGCTTAGCATTCCGATCATTCACCAGGAGATGCACGTGAAAAAATTTCAATTCCTCTCGGCTATTTTTTTGTTTTTAATGGCTTCGGTAGCTTCCGCTGCGAATGCGCCTGTCAATATCGTCTATCCCATTAATGGCAACGCCTACAACAATTATTTCACGTCAAGTTTCGGTGCGACGTGTCCGGGAGGACCTTGGACTGCGGTATGGGGATTCGATTCGACGACGATCGGAAGTGGAACCTACTACGATCAAATCAGTGTTCAGTTCTCGCACAAATTGCCCAGTGGAGGACACTCGTTCTGGGTCAAAACCAGTTGCGGATCCGACGTAGTGAAATTCAACGTACTTTAATATTGGTCCGCTCATGACATGAGCAAAAATGCCGCGCATCGCGTGCGGCATTTTTCAGAGATTCAGATTCGATGCCGAGGAAACAGCGGCGACTGATTTTGACGCTGTTTTTGACACTGTTCCGCTGTCCAAAGAGAAAGTGCTTACATGCTGAATACCAAGCTTCTCTAGCAATCGCATCGCATTGCTAGGTGCTTTCACTTTGTCCGTATTATCGAAATAGCAAAAGACGTCGCGTCGCGCTCGTTTTGGCGCCGCCTTATGACTAATCAACTTTGCGTCGCCGGGTTGTGCGCCACGTGCCCATGCCTCGATGCGCCGGGCCCAGTCGTTCAACGCCTCCTCCGTGTAACCGCTGACATACAGTTCTGTCGCACCATGTAGCCGCAGATACATGAAGTCGGCGCAAACATCCTCAAACTCGGGCCATCGTTTTGCCGTGTCGGCGACGACCATGGCAATGTCATAGTGTCGCAACATATCGACAAACGATGGATCGACAAAACTCTGATTGCGGATTTCCACAGCATGACGCATGGGTCGCGGCTGATCGATCGAAGTAGCCGTCCCGTTCATACGTTCGTCATGTTTCGTCGCGATGCGGCACGCGACACCCGTGTCGTGAGGCAATTCAGCGAGGAAAGCTTCAAATAGATCGGGATTGAAACGAAAGCTCGGCGGAAATTGCCAAAGTATCGGCCCTAGTTTTTCTTTTAGATTGAATATGCCCGATG
>DASUGV010000416.1:0-6779 GCA_036273835.1 Rhodocyclaceae bacterium | reverse complement strand
ACCATCTCGTAGGTGGTCTGACCACAAACGACATCCCGGCCGCACAGGCAAATTGGTACTTGATCGCCATGCTCGTGAAGGCCGACGGATATCACTTCGTGCGTCGCCAGCGCAAGAGTGCTTTCGGCGAACCCTTTTGGAAATGGAAGCAGGGGAATGGCGGCGAGGAAGAACGCAATGCCTACGATCCCGGCACGAACTCGTGGGTGGATGTGACCAATGCACGCTTCCCGGAACTCGTAAAAGGACAGTTGCGAGCAGACATGCCAGGATACGCAGGCTGGGTGCGTCTGGCTTTTTTTGAAGTTCATAATGACGGCTTCGTCGTCACGGCCAGTTAGCCGGACGCTTGGCCATTCATGACAATGGGATTTTGCTGCAACTGGGTTGAGTTGGATTGACTATAAGGCGCGGATATCGGAACCGCACAATAGATTTACGAATGGGAGAAAATCATGGCGAACAAAGTAATCGTATTCAGCGGACACGGCGCGTGGGCGCTCGGCAATGACACTTTCGTGCGCATGCCGGCGAACTGCTCGATCAAGTTCTACACGATGAACATGAAAACGTTGAGCGACAATCTCGGCGGCGATATCGACCGCGGCATCATCACAGGTCTCGAGCCCGACCAAGAAGCCGGCCCGCACGTGCAGGCGCCCGACATGCGCCTCTATCCGCCGCACGGCCTCAACATCCGTCAGCCTGACATGAGCAAGTGGCATGTCATCAAATTGCCGGCCGCGATTCCGGTTGATGACAAGAACATACAAATTCAGATCGACAACAAGTGCGGCGGCGGCGGCAGTCTGGCCGTCATGCTCAAGCTGCTGCAGAACGTGATCGCCAATACCGAGAGCATCACCTTCCTGTGGGCTGCGTGCCGGGCGGTGAATCTAAAGGCTGTCGGCGGTAAAGCCGCAGGCGTCAACATCATGCAGCGCAGCAGTGGCGGCAGCGACGAAGATATGGAACTGCAAGCTTGATTCTGCGGAGCTGAGATGGCTACGATCGACGACTCTAACCGCCTGCTCGCCATCACGACGCCGCTCGGCGACGACGCACTGATGGTCGAACGCTTCTGGGGCGAGGAGCGCATGTCGGGACTCTATGGTTTTACGCTGGAGTTCGCATCGGAAAATAACGCCGTCGATTTCACGCAGGTCGTGGGCAGCCCTGCCGCGTTGCGCATCAAGACACCGGGCGACGACAGATATCTACATGGCATAATCAGCCGTTTCGCGCAAATCGGTGGCGAGGCTCAACGCTTCCGCTATCGTGCCGAACTCGTACCCTGGCTGTGGTATTTGCAGTACACCTCGGACAGCCGCATCTTCCAGGACAAATCGGTTCCCGACATTATCGAAGCGGTATTCAATGCGCGCGGCTTCAGCGATTTCAAAAAATCCTTGTCGAAGAGCTACAACCCACGCACGTATTGCGTGCAGTATCGCGAATCCGATTTCGCCTTCGTATCGCGGCTCATGGAAGAAGAAGGCATCTTCTATTTCTTCGAGCACGAACAAAGCAAACACACGCTCGTACTGGCCGATGCCGTGTCGGCCACTGCCTCCTGTCCGGTCAAATCCACGCTGCCCTATCGTCCCGAAGCAGGCATCACCGACGGCGACGACGTGAGCGAATGGTTGCAGTCGCTCACCATTGTTCCCGCAAAAGTGAGCCTGCGCGATTTCGATTTCGAGCAACCCTCTGCCGACCTCACGGTCACGAGCCCGACCATCGCGACCAAGGCGAAGAAAAGCGCGCTCGACCTGTACGACTATCCGGGCGGCTACACGCAGACCAGCAACGGCGACGCCTATGCCAAACTGCAGATGGAGATTTTCGAAGCCGCGCAGCAGCGCTCGGAAGGTCGTAGCGATTGCCGCACACTCGCAGCCGGCTACAAGTTCACACTAACCAGTCACTTCAATGACAATTGCAACATCGAGCACCTGCTCGTCTCGGTGCGGCATGAAGCGACCAACAATTTGCCTTGGCAGGGCGAGGACGCAACCTACACCAACCAGTTCGTCTGCCAGCCTTCGGCGACGGCCTTCTGCGCCGAGCGCATCACGCCCCGCCCGATCATGCATGGCGCACAGACCGCGATGGTCGTCGGTCCGTCCGGCGAAGAGATCTACACCGACAAGTACGGCCGCGTGAAAGTGCAGTTCCACTGGGACCGCGTCGGCGCGAAGGACGACAAGAGCTCGTGCTGGATTCGCGTGTCGCAAGGATGGGCTGGCCTCACCTGGGGCGCGATGCACATTCCGCGCGTGGGGCAGGAAGTCATCGTGGATTTTCTCGAAGGCGATCCCGATCAGCCCATCGTCACGGGCCGCGTCTACAACGCCGAGAAGATGCCGCCCTACACCCTGCCCGACAACAAGACGCAGAGCGGTCTCAAGTCGCGCAGTTCGCCGAACGGCACAGCCGAGAATTTCAATGAGCTGCGCTTCGAGGACAAGAAGGACAACGAAGACGTCTACTTCCAGGCCGAAAAAGATTTCCACCGCGTTGTGAAGAACGATGACGACCTGAAGATCGGGCACGATCAGACTGAAGAGGTCAAAAACAATCGCACGACAACGATTCAGGAAGGTAACGATGCGCTGACCGTTTCGAAAGGCAATCGCGACGTGACGATCAGCGAGGGTAATTTCAGCCACACCGTCACGAAAGGTACGCAGACCGTCACGGTCGAAGGCGATGACACCTACACGGTGAAGACAGGCAAGCGCACGGTGACCGTCGAGACCGGCGACGATACGCATGAGGTAAAGACAGGCAAGCGCGTCGTACTCGTCGACACGGGCGACGACATGACGACAGTGAAGACGGGGAAACGCAACGTCACGGTCGAAACGGGTAATGACGAACACATAATCAAAACCGGCAATCGCACGGTCGAAGTCTCGCTCGGCAACGACGAGCTAACCGTGAAGGTCGGCAACCAGACGACCAAGGTCAGCGTCGGCAAGAGCAGTACCGAAGCGCTTGGCGGCATCGAACTCAAAGTAGGCGGCAACAGTGTGAAGATCGACCAGAGCGGCGTGACGATCTCGGGCATGAACGTGAAGATCACGGGACAAATCCAGGCCGAAGTCTCCGCGCCGATGGCCAAGGTCAGCGGCGATGGCATGCTCACGCTCAAGGGCGGCGTGACGATGATTAATTGAGTGATCAACTCGGTGATCAACTGATATCGAATCGGACGAGGAATGAACGATGCATATCGAAAAGATCGGTAATTTCAATGTCTGGCTTACGCAAGCCGGGCAGTATGCCAACGAGATGGTGCTGCTCACGCACGGCGGTTACAAACCCGAATGGGGCATGACGACAGTCGGACCATCGGTTTACTTCTATGGTCCACATACGGTGACGATCACCTTCGCCGAAGCATGGCCTGTCATACGCGGCACGGGCGCAGGCGCAAAAGTGCAGTCCATTCTCGGTGCGGACAGTCAGGTGTGGAACTACAACCTGCAAAAACTCACCGACATGCAGCAAGTGGAAACGATGGATGCCTGGGCGGAGCGCATCGGCAACGCGGCGCTGCCGAACTGGGACTGGTGGGAAGCCGATCCTGCGGGCGCGGCGCTGACGGATATGAAGGCGCTCGGTACGGCGCTGACCGGTCTCAAGGCGCGGACGCAACATGAGTATCAGGTCATTCATTTCCTTTGCTGTCGCGAATGGATGGGTGACAAGGCGCCCGCGCCGTTCGGCAAGTTGGCTGCTCCTCACAAATAATGAATTTGACATGAGCGATTCACTGCAAAACCTCGCCACCCTGGATGCCGTTGGCATATGCCAAACCTTCGCTTTGTCCGACGAAGCATCGACACAACTACAGGCCACGGACAAGGTTGCGGTCCTGCTCGACAAGCTGGCTGCCGCGGGTCATTGGCCCGATGCGCTGAATCTGGTGGCCTATGCCTTGCCAAAACGCGCGGCCGTGTCCTGGGCAGCCCAATGCGCGAACACGCTCGGCGATGGCAACGGGCCCAATCAGAAAGCCGCGCTCGTTGCAGCGCAGGCGTGGATCAGGGCGCCCGATGACGACGCTGTGCGACGCGTCTGCTTCACCGCATCGGAAACTGCGGGCCTCGACTCGGCGGCAGGTTGCGCCGCGCTCGCCGCATTCTGGAGCGGTGGCAGCATGGCCCCGGAAGATGCGCCTGTAGTTCCGCCCGCCGCGCATTTATGCCAACATGCGGCTGCCTGCGCCGCGATGCTGGCAGGCGTTGCGAAACCGGAATTAAGCGCAAATTTCTACAAACAGTTTGTTGCTCTCGGCAAAGCGATTGCCGAAGGCAAGCAACCGATTTAAGCGAGCGACGTAATGGGACAACCCGCTGCACGCCTGACCGACATGCATGTCTGCCCGATGCTGACGCCGGGTGTGCCGCCGATTCCGCATGTGGGTGGTCCTGTGGCCGGCCCGGGTTCGCCTACGGTACTAATCGGTAATATGCCAGCGGCATGCATGGGCGACATGGCTACCTGTGTCGGACCGCCGGATTCCATCGTCAAAGGTAGCGCGACGGTGCTCATCGGCAGCAAGCCTGCGGCACGCATGGGCGATACCTGCGCGCATGGTGGCACGATCGTGCTGGGCTGCCCTACCGTGCTGATCGGCGGCTAAAAAGAAACAGAAAAGTCGAAACTGGAGAGCGTAGTGCCGAAGAATGCGGAGATCAGCTGGAGCAATTTCAATTCGGGCGGACAGACCATGGACGAGGTCCACGCCGCCTTCAAATACCGCAAGGCCGAAATACGCTGCCTGCCGGCAGGCCTCAAGATATGCCGTTTGCATGCTTACAGCAATATTGCGCCGGGAACTACCGAGGCGTCCATCATCACATCATGGTGGTCGCCTTATGACCCATACGACTGGGACGCGGGCATTGAGGAGCGCATGAAGCTCGCGGGGCATTTCGGCGTGACGACGCGCGAGCTGTCGCGCATCGTGATGGCCGTCAAGGAAGACTGGAACAGTCTCGCCTACCTCTGGGTTGCCACACTCGTGAGTCCGATCAATGTATTTTTTGGCATCGTTGCCGGACAAGCGCGCATGTCGGAAGGCGGCGTGTCGAAACGCGGCGGCGGTGAAGCTTCTAGCGGCAGTAAGAACCTCGCGGGCAACAACGCGCAATTCTTCGTTCCGAATTTCGCGTTCGGCGACATCCGCAACTCGCAATTTCTTCCACTTTGAACATGCCACTCTGAATCCGGTAGAAAACCATGAGCACCCTCAACCTCGAAGAACTGCTCGCACCCATTCCCGGCGCCAAGCCCGCTGGTGAGGATGTCAGCTTTGATCCCATCATCGATCAGATCAAGGAAGCACGACGCGCAGACGCGGACTATCTGAATCAAGGCGACTGGAAATCGGAAATCAAGATTGCCGAGTGGAGTAAGGTCAAGGAGCTTGCCACGCAGGTACTTACAACGCAGAGCAAGGACTTGCAGGTGGCATGCTGGCTCGCCGAGGCTCTTACGCAACTGCACGGTTTTGTCGGCGCGCGCGACGGATTCATCGTCATCGATGGCTTGCTGCAAAATTTTTGGGAACAGCTCTATCCGGAAAAAGATGGCGACGATCTCGACGATCGGGTGGGACGACTTACCTGGCTAGACAATAATCTCTCCGCAGTCCTGCGCCTGGTGCCGATGACCGCGCCGGTCGGCGAAGCCAAGGGATATGGCTGGATACGCTGGCAGGAATCGCGCGACGTCGACAATCTGGCGCGTCAGAGCAAAGAGCATTTCGATCAGGCACTCAAGGATGGCAAGATCGGTTCGGAGATGTGGACATCCGCCGTCGTGCAAACGCCTGCGCCTTTTTATGAAACGTTGCTAGCCAGCAGCGGTGAAGCACACGCAGCACTCAAGGCGTTGGTCAAAACCATTGATTCGGTCTTCGGCTATGACGCGCCAAGTACGGGACAGCTCGGCGAAACGCTCACCAACATATGCAAATTGGCTATCAAGCTTGCCGAAGAAAAGGGCATTGCCACCGGCGCTGCGACAGAGGCCGCAGCGGATGGCGAAACGACTGATGACGTTGGCATTACCTCGGGCGCGGCGCCGCAGGGACAAGGTGGTCCGCCACGCAATCGCGAGGACGCCGTCAAGCGTCTGCGCGAAGTGGCGGAATATTTCCGTGCGGCCGAACCGCACAGCCCGGTGACCTATATTGTCGAGAAGGCTGTACGCTGGAGCGGTATGCGGCTCGATACATGGCTGCGCGAAGTCGTGCGCGACGACACAACAAAGGATCGACTGAAGGATATGCTCGGATACACCGATGAATGAGTGGCGGACGCTTTGCTGTCTTCCATTATTGCTGCTCGGCCTGGCCGCTTGCTCCACGCTGAATTCTGCCGCCGGTGGTAATACCGAACAAGATGCAAGGGCAGCGCTGAACTGGGGTTTTCAGCGCAATGGCCTGCGCATCGATATCGATGCGGACACCGCCCTCAACCGCTATGACAACGAAGCGCACACGCTTGTCGTCGCGGTCATGCAGACCGCCGAGCCGACGCCTTTCTATCAGCTACTCGGCAACGAAGCCTTGCTCCACAAGATATTGCTCAACGGCGGCACACCGCCGGGTGCCCTGCATTTCGCCCGCTTTGCAATCACGCCGGGACGCCAACAGCTCATCGTGCTAGACCGCATCGCGGCAACGCAACATGTCGGCGTCATAGCCGCGTATTACGGCGTGTCACCAGCGAAGACAGCGCAGTTGTTCAAAATTCCTGTTG
>DASUGV010000415.1:0-3937 GCA_036273835.1 Rhodocyclaceae bacterium | reverse complement strand
GAATTGGGCGGTTATGCCATCGGCATCGTTATAGGCGGCATGTAACAGCGCAGGGTCTTTGACCAAGTCGGTGCCTATCAGCAGCCCGCCGCCACGTAGCATGCCGGCGGCATGCTTGAGGAAGTGGATCGCTTCGTCGGGCATGAAATTGCCGATGCTGGAACCCGGGAAAAAACCAACGCGCCGGCCTCTGGCATAGGTCAGCGGCAGCGAAAAGCTGCGTGTGAAATCCGCAACGACAGGGTGCACTTCCAGCGCCGGATAATCGCGGCGCAAGGATGCCGCCGCCGCATGCAGATGTTCGCCGGAGATGTCGATCGGTACGAAGCGGCGGGGCCGGTCGAGCGCATCGAGCAAGAGCCTTATCTTGTGGCTCGATCCCGCACCGAATTCGATGATTTCCGCTTGCGGTCCAATATGTCGAGCCATGTCGCTGGCATGTTCGGTGAGAATGCCGAGCTCGGTGCGCGTCGGATAGTATTCGGGCAGTTCGCATATGGCGTCGAACAGCGCCGAACCGGCCGCGTCGTAAAAATACTTGGGCGATATCACGCGTGGCCGAGTCAGCAAACCGGCAATCAAATCGTGCGCGAACGCACTCTCCGATTCGCTGAAATCGTCGTGTATTACCCGTTTGATAAGTTGAGCAGGATTGGCCATCATAAATCTCGCGCAAGACGGATGCCGGAAAACTGCCAGCGTGCCGACGGTGGAAAGAAGTTGCGGTAGGTCGATCGTGCGTGCCCGTCCGGCGTCGCGCAACTACCGCCACGCAACACGATCTGTCCGACCATGAATTTGCCGTTGTATTCGGCGATCGCACCGGTGTGTGGCTTGAAGCCGGGGTAGGGATCATATGACGAACGGGTCCATTGCCACGTTTCGCCATACAGTTGCGCGAAACCGAAATTGGCGTTCTTTTCTATACCCGTTGATCGAGGATGCGGAGAGCGGGTATCGAATGCGCGTTCGGCACCGGATACATTGGCCGCCGCCGCTTCCCATTCGAACTCGGTGGGTAAGCGCGCTCGAGCCCATGCCGCGTAGGCGGCGGCTTCATAAAAACTTATATGACATACGGGTTCAGACGCATCAATTGTCTTCACGCCGTTCAGCGTGAAGACGCGCCAATCCTTGCCGTTTTCCGACTGCCAATAAAGCGGAGCCTGCCATTGCTGCGCATTCGACATGGCCCATCCGTCCGACAGCCAGAATTCAGGCCGCTTATATCCGCCGTCCGCAATGAATTCCAGATATTCGCCGCAAGTGACGAGGCGGTTTGCGAGCTGATGAGGTTGCAGCAGCACCGCATGTCGCGGTGTTTCATTGTCGAACGCGAATCCACGCTGATCATGGCCGACATCCACACGCCCGCCAGCGCAATCGATCCATTGCGTAGCAGGCGGTGTATCTTGCCGCATCGACGAGCGATGCGACGTGATGCCGCCGGCATAGGCGGGTTGCAATGGATTGCGCGACAGCAAATGCTTGATGTCGGTCAGCAACAACTCCTGATGCTGCTGTTCGTGATTCAGGCCAAGTACGATGAGTGGGGCCACGGCGGCCCAGGTATCTTCATTAGCCTCTTCGATCAGCCGACGCATCGCGGTGTCGACGTGAGCGCGGTACTCCAGTACCGTCGCCGACGTTGGACGCGTGAGCAAACCGCGTTCTGAACGCGGATGGCGTGGACCGAGCGACTCGTAATACGAATTGAAAAGAAAGGCGAAGCGTTCGTCGAATGGACGATACGCGATCACGTTGTGCGTCGTCAGAACGACGGTCTCGAAAAACCAACTGGTATGCGCCAAATGCCACTTCGTTGGACTAGCGTCCGGCATCGACTGTACGCATTGGTCTTCCGCCGACAAAGGTTGGGCGAGCGTCTTGCTCAGCGCGCGCGTAGCGTCGTAGCGAGTGATCAGCAACTGCCGGGTATTCGAACTTGCCATAAGCGTCGCGTCTCCTTGTCATCGCACGCAATCGGAATATCTTTCGTTCACGCGCTATTCTGGATGCTGTTATTTCAGCTAGATCGAATCGCTGCATGCCGATACCGATTGCTGGATGAAGCACTGAGCACAATTCGTTCCCAAAGATCAGTCTAGTCATTCCGATGCAAGCTAGCTTGGAGTGGATCGGAAAATCCCTTGCTTCCTTACAAAAAAATTCGAGCTTTGTTGCCAGTACCCACATTATGGCCGCTTATCTCGGCGAGCACGCCGGTGTCCGCGTGGCGCGGCGACATTTCACGTAAACTTATTGTTATGGGCTTGGCAATGACCACGGAATCGCGCAGATTTTGTCCGGGCCTGCGATAATCTCTTCTCCAGAAATTATCACGCGCACCATGCAGAATCAGAACGACACTAGCAACACTAAGGAACCCGATCTTTTTGCCGATGAAGATGGCGCAATCGCTGCGCCTATGACCCATCACGCAACACCTGCCGAACCGCCTCCGCCGAGCCTGCCGCCCAGCCTGGGCGAGTTGCCCGATGACCATCTGCCCATTGCTGTTTTCGCGGAGCGCGCTTATCTCGCTTATGCCATGAGCGTAGTGCGTGGCCGCGCACTGCCGCAGGTGGAAGACGGCTTGAAGCCAGTGCAGCGGCGAATTCTTTACGCCATGAGCGAGATGCGCCTGGTGCCAGGTGCCAAGCCGGTGAAGTCGGCGCGCGTGGTGGGTGATGTGATCGGCAAGTTGCATCCGCACGGTGATCAATCCGTCTATGACGCCGCCGTACGTTTGGCGCAGGATTTTTCGCTGCGCTATCCGCTGATCGAAGGGCAGGGCAACTTCGGCTCGCGCGATGGCGATGGCGCGGCGGCGATGCGCTACACGGAAATGCGCCTGACGCCGATTGCCGAACTGTTGTTGTCCGAGATCGGCATGGGCACCGTCGATTTCATTCCGAACTACGACGGCGCTTTCGAAGAACCCAAGCTTTTTCCTGCACGCTTGCCGATGCTGTTGCTCAACGGCGCATCCGGCATTGCGGTGGGTATGGCGACGGAATGCCCACCGCATAATCTGCGTGAAGTTTCCGCTGCCGCGACGATGCTGATCAAGAAGCCGAACACGTCACTCGACGAGTTGATGAGCGTGTTGCCGGGACCGGATTTTCCTGGTGGCGGTCAGATCATTTCGGCTTCGTCGGGTATTCGAGAAGCATACGACGGCGGACGCGGCAGCTTGCGTATGCGCGCGCGCTGGCGAATCGAGCAACTGGCGCGCGGCGCGTGGCGGGTGATCGTTTACGAATTGCCGCACGGCGTGTCGACGGCAAAGGTGCTGTCGGAAATCGAAGCGGTGACCAACCCGCAACCCAAAGCCGGCAAAAAGGAAATCACGCAGGACGAAAAAAACAATAAAGCGCTCGTGTTGGGTCTGCTCGATGCCGCGCGCGACGAGTCCACCGATACCGAACCGGTGCGTCTGGTGCTCGAGCCGAAGACGCGCACCTTGTCGGAGGACGACTTGATGCGTGTGCTGCTCACACACACCAGTCTGGAAAGTTCGGTGCCGATGAACCTGACTGTGGTGGGCCGCGATGGCCGGCCTGGACAGAAAGGTTTGAAGGCGTTGCTGGGAGAGTGGATCGCGTTCCGCTATGACACGGTCGAGCGCCGCACGCGGCACCGGCTCGGGCAGGTCGAGCGGCGCATCCATATTCTCGAAGGCCGCCAGGTAGCATGGTTGCATATCGACAAAGTCATCAAGGTTATTCGCGAGGCGGACGAACCCAAAGCGGAATTGATCAAGCGTTTTGGTTTGAGCGACGTGCAGGCCGAGGACATTCTCGAAATCCGTTTGCGCCAGTTGGCCAAACTGGAATACGTCCAGATCGAGAAAGAACTCGCCGCGCTGCGCGAAGAGCGCACTACTTTGATGGAGTTGCTCGACAGTCGCAACGCCATGACCAAGCTGATCCTC
>DASUGV010000414.1:0-3690 GCA_036273835.1 Rhodocyclaceae bacterium | reverse complement strand
GCTACCCATACTGAACAAGGCGAGTTAGGGCTTTAGATAATTCGAGCCTAGACCCTTTAAATTACAATCCATTCGTCATATCTAAAATGGACTTATGGCTAGTACTGCCATGCAAAATCCACGGAACATAAAAATCCGGCCTTTCACAATCGACGACTATGACGAAGTGATAAGGTTCTGGTCAACGATTGAAGGTATTACGCTGAACGAGTCGGACACGCTAGAAGCAATTGCCGCATTCTTGGAACGCAATCCGTATTTCAGCGTAGTGGCGGTAAACGAAGAAGAAAAAATCGTTGGCGCCGTTCTCTGCGGTCATAACGGTCGTGCCGGCTCTCTTCAGCATCTCGCTGTTGCCGTCCAACATCGCGGCAAAGGCATCGCGCAGGCGCTTGTCGCTTATTGCTTCAGAAAGCTGGCTGAAGCTCATGTTCCTCGGTGCAATATCTTCGTCTATTCAGATAATGATGAAGGTAATCTTTTTTGGTCTAGAAATGGGTGGGCCGATCCAACTACTTGGAAAGTCATGCAAAAATTTGTTGAGCCATGATGTATCGGGGCGATTCAGCCTTGTTTCTTCACCGAAGATTATTGTTACGCTTCATGCGGTCGCTAAATCTGGGACTCCTTTCGTACCGGCGATGGCTCTTGCACTGATCGCAGTAAGTGATGCGCTTTCCGCGTACCAAGAAGCGCGACCGACGTTTGAGCCGTAAAAACCGACGCGATTACTGTCTATAGATCAGCATCGCTAGCGCAGCGGCAGCCATGGTGGCAGTGCACAGCCAGCCCAGAAACTTCAGCTTTTTTGTAATGACGAGATGTCCCATGATTTCGCGGCGGCTACTCATCGACATCATCACCGCCATGATCGGTACCGAGATGACGCCGTTGATGACCGCGCTGTAGTAAAGCGCCTTCATCGGGTCAACCGGCGCGCAGCCGATCGCGACACCTGCCAACATAGAAAAGGCGATGACCGCGTAGAACCCTTTTGCCGCGGAAGGGGCGTGCTCGAGACTGCTGTTCCAATTCAAAGCGCCGGCGATCGCGTAGGCAGCCGATCCCGCGAGTACAGGGATAGCAAGTAATCCAGTGCCGACGATGCCCAACGTAAAAAGGACGAAGGCGAATTGCCCTGCAATGGGTTTCAACGCCGAAGCTGCCTGGGCGGAAGAACGTACATCCGTGATGCCATGCGCATAGAGCGTTACGGCGGCGGTAACCACGATGAAGAACGCCACTAGATTCGATACGGCCATGCCGACATAAGTGTCGATGTTGATGCGTTGCAGGACTGTCTTGATTTGTGCGCGAGGCGCTTTTTTCAAAGGCAGTGCATCGGGATCGGCAATTTCTTCTTCGACTTCTTGAGAGGCTTGCCAGAAAAACAGGTAAGGGCTGATGGTGGTACCGAAAATTGCGACGACGGTCGTAACGTAATCCGGTTCGAGAGAAAGCGCTGGTACGACTGTTCGATGCAATACTTCTGTCCAGGGAACCCTCACCGCGAATACCGTGGCGACATAGGCGAAGAGCGCCATGGTGAGCCATTTCAGGATACCAACATATCGGCTATACGGGATGAAGACTTGCAATGCTGCCGAAAGTAGTCCTATGCCAATGAGATAAGCATGCGCGTTGCCACCGACCACCAGCCTGACTGCATCGCCCATCGCAGCCAGATCTGCCGCGATGTTGATGGTGTTAGCCACGATCAACAATCCCACGATGCTGTAAAGCAACCAGCGTGGATAGAGTCTTCGAATGTTCGAGGCCAGGCCATGACCGCTGACGCGACCGATCATGGCGCTGATTAGCTGGATGCTCACCATCAGCGGATAGGTAAGCAGGATCGTCCATAGAAGGCCGAAACCGAAGCGCGCGCCAGCCTGCGAGTATGTCGCAATACCACTGGGGTCATCATCGGCCGCGCCGGTTATCAGCCCTGGGCCGAGCTTTCGGATCCACGAATCCTCGGCGTGACTATGCGATAAATTCGAGATGGCGGGACGAGCTTGCCTGGCGACCCTGGCGCGCTTCATACCCGGCCTTTGGGTACTAAATATCGATGCGTCTTTCCAAACTGTCTATGCATTTCGAGTAATTATTTTTCTTTGCCGTAGCGGTGTATTTTTAGCGGAGGCGCAACAAACTGCCCGGTATGGGTTTGCTTTCATCGAATGTCAGCAAGCCGCGTTCCCGCAACGCCATCAATGAGTCATGTATTGAATTCAGCGCCGGCGTATTATGTCGTGGAGATGCGCAAATTATTTTAATTCATTTGGCATTTTGAAAATTGTCGATTGTCAATTTAAACAAGGAGCCACTTCATGGTTTACAAGGGCAGTTGTCATTGCGGGAAGATTGCTTTTGAGGTGGATGGAATTATCGAGAAGGTCACGGAGTGCAACTGCTCGATCTGCAGCAGGCGAGGCTCGCTACATTGGTTCGTGCCTCGCGACAACCTGCGCTTGCTCACGTCCGAAACGGAACTGTCCACTTATACTTTCAACAAACACAAGATCAAACATCGCTTCTGCTCGGTCTGCGGTTGTGCGCCATTCGGCGAAGGTGTCGCCCCATCGGGTAACAGCATGGCGGCGATCAATGTGCGTTGTTTGGAAGGCGTGGATATGAGTTCCGTCGAGATCGGCCACTTCGACGGTCGTAGTCTTTGAGTGCTGCGCTCGACACCGCAGTGTCAATTCGTTTGTCATGGCGCCGAAGTTGACGGCATTCTTTCGCACGCTTAGGTTTAGGCCGCATCCGTTAAATCGGCAGAAATTGCAGATACAGTTAAATAGGTGTCACGTACATCCGAATTTCGGATTTCGCGCGAATTTTTGATTTTGATTTAAGCTCGATCCGCTCTAATTTCCTCGACCCTTTCTTTACCGTACCTTGGTAAAGAAAGGGACATCTTTCGGATTGCGCAAATAGCAATTCGCGTCATGGACAATTCGATTGAACGCATATAGCGTGTCGCTTGCCCGCATGTATCTGCGGACAAGACAAGGGCATGAGCCCGCATAAAACAAAGGAGACTGAAATGAATACCCATCGCGTCGAGCTGACGCCGGACGGGTTCGACCCGTTCCCCGGCGTATCGATTGTCCCGACAAAAGTCGGAACGTTCTTGAAATCCATTTTGCATATCCGTTTCATCAAGCTGCTTGCCATTCTCATCGTCATGGGCGTAGGTATGCAGCAACAAGCCTTTGCGGTCACCGGGCCGTGCGACATCTATGCCTCCGGCGGCACGCCATGCGTCGCTGCGCATAGCACGACGCGCGCGCTTTACGGTTCGTACAGCGGCAAGCTCTATCAGGTTCAGCGCGCGTCGGATGGCAGCACCACCGACATCAAGACCGTGTCTACGGGCGGTGTCGCCAATGCCGCCGCGCAGGACTCGTTCTGTGCCGGCACCGTGTGCACCATCAAGGCTATCTACGATCAATCCGGCAAAGGCAATCACCTCACCGTCGCGCCCGCTGGCGGCAATGGCAGCGCCGACATCGCGGCCAACGCGACGGCCTTGAAACTCACGGTAGGCGGTAAATCGGTCTATGGCCTCTATGTTTCTGCCGGCGTCGGCTATCGGCGTAACTCCACCTCCGGCTTGGCGACAGGCAGCAAATCGGAAGGCACCTACATGGTGACCAGCGCCACGCACACGAACAACGGATG
>DASUGV010000413.1:0-9184 GCA_036273835.1 Rhodocyclaceae bacterium | reverse complement strand
GCGTTCACTTTGCCTGAAGAGATGAACCCTTTGGATCATCAGGTATGGCAGCCGACTTTCTTGTCGCTCTGTCTACAAATAAATCACCGACGGATGAACTTCAGAATGTCAATGGAATGACCGGAGCTGATCTCGATAGCGGGGTGGAAATCAAGTACTCAGAAGTACTCATATTTATATGAAAATAACATATTGAATTCAGTGAATTTAGGTGCTAATGAAATTCACGTACCAAACTTAATATGACATTGAATTTAAACACAGTGCGCCGTAAAAATATTCCAACGACATTTTGTGAATACCGGATTACGGCAGGTGATCAATGCGGCGTGCGAGTTGGCTATGCCTTTCCGCACGGGCCATCTATCGGCCAACCCGGGAAAAGTTCCGTTAAATGCTCACGAATGTTGTTAATTAAAGACGTACACAAATGACGGGATTTGCTATCCTGTCTCAGTCATGTCTAATTCGCGTTTGTGCATCATTTGTCGCGCGCCGCCACACACGCTTAGTGTTGGTGTAATAAGGTGGCCGACTTTCCTGGAGTGTATGGTTGGTCATGTTTTCATATCGAAGCATTACAAGGTTTCAGCGCGGCTTTACGCTGCTTGAGCTACTGGTGGTGATGGTGATCATCGGCTTGCTTGCTGGCTACGTTGCGCCAAAGTTCTTCGCTCACATTGGCAAATCCGAAGTCAAAATAGCGCGCGCGCAAATCGATGGGCTGGAAAAAGCACTGGATGACTTTCGTCTCGATACCGGCAACTACCCGACGACAGAGGAGGGTCTGGCTTCGTTGACGCAGCGTCCGGCCGGCGAACAGAACTGGTCGGGTCCCTATTTGAAGAAAGGTGTACCCAACGATCCATGGGGACATCCATATCAATACAAGCAACCGGGCGACCATGGCGATTTCGATCTGTTTTCCTATGGCAAAGATGGTCAGCCTGGCGGTACCGGCGAAGCCGAAGACATTGTTAACTGGTAGAGCCCTGTGCGCTTTCGCGTGAAGGCCCTTGGGGCCGGACAATCTGTGAGCGAGATGCTGATCGAGGCGGGCGACGAATCGGGCGCGCGCCAGATTGTCAGCGCACGTGGTCTCACCGTGCTGTCGGTCAAACGTGCCGCAGTCGAATTGGGCAAGCCGCGCGCGCATTTTCCTCTGCAATTGTTTAGTCAAGAATTGCTCGCCTTGCTGCAATCGGGCTTGCCGCTGGTGGAGTCGATTGAGACTTTGGCTGAAAAGGAAACGCGCCCGACCGTGCGCGCTACTTTGGATGCGCTGCTTGCAGGATTACGCGAAGGTAGACCGTTGTCATTTGTCCTGGAATCGCAGCCTGCCATATTTCCGGATTTATACGTTGCAATGGTGCGCGCAGCGGAGCGCACCTCCGATCTCGATCAAGCCTTGGCGCGCTACATCGCTTATCGGCAACAGACCGACGCGCTGCGCGACAAGATGGTGAGCGCCTCGATCTATCCTGCCATGCTGCTCGGCGTGGGAGGATTGGTCGTGCTGTTTCTTTTGGGCTATGTGGTGCCGCGTTTTTCCGGTGTGTTCGAAGAGTCGGGCGGCAAGTTGCCATTGGCATCCCGACTGTTGATCGAATGGGGATCATTGGTGGCCAACAATCTGGGCGTGCTCGTCGGCGTTGCGGCGGCGTTGGCCGTCGCGTTTGTGGCGTTGATTCGTCACCCTGCGGTGAGCGCAGCGGCCGGTCGCGCGCTATGGAAAATTCCCGGCGTCGGCGAGCACCCCAAGATTTTTCAGTTGGCGCGTTTTTATCGCACGCTCGCGATGCTGCTGCGTGGCGGCATTACCGTATTGACCGCTATGAAGATGGCGCGCGATCTTTTGTCCGCTGCATTGCGCACGGGCCTTGACGCCGCGATGGTGCAAGTGCGCGAGGGCAAAGGGCTGGCCGACTCTCTCGCCGCCAACGGTTTGACGACGCCTGTTGCCAATCGCATGTTGCGGGTTGGCGAGCGCGCCGGCAACCTGGGCGAGATGGCTGAACGCATCGCGGTTTTTCACGAAGAAGAAATCGGTCGTTGGGTTGATTGGCTGACGCGTCTGATTGGGCCGGCGCTGATGCTGATTATCGGCGTTGTGATTGGAGGCATTGTCGTCCTCATGTATCTGCCGATCTTCCAATTGGCGGAGTCGATTCAATGAACGCGCCAATGAGTGCACCTGAAGCAACCGAGCCGCTGGATTTGACTGTGCTGCGCGCCGACGCCGCCAAGAGCGGTCGTCGCCTCATCGAATTGCTGCTGGAAAAGCACGGCGAGCAAGCTTGGGCGCAGCTGGCCGCGAATCTTCGCTTGACGACTTGCGATGCGGCCACGCTGATGAGCTGGACCCCGGATCTCGAAACGTTGCGTTTCGAAGAATGCTTACGTCATGAGTGCGTGGCGGTGCGCGATGCATCAGGTCAATTGCGCGTGGCGATTGCCGATCCGTTCAACGCAGCGCTCGGCGATTGGCTGGGCGCCAAGCTCAGCGAGCCCTATGGTTTGATACTCACACGACGCGACGATTTGACGGCATGTCTTGCTCGCATGGAAGAGAGCCAGCAACTGGTGAACGACGTGCTGGGCGATTCCTATGGAGAAGCCGGTACGGAATATGTCGAAGACATATCCGCGCGCCGCATCAGCGAAGATGCCAGTCCGGTGGTCAAGCTGGTGAACTCGACTTTGTACGACGCACTCAAACAAAGTGCCAGCGATATCCACATCGAATCGGTACATGGCGGATTGCAGATCAAGTATCGCGTTGACGGCGTACTCAACCGCGTCGGTTCCGTGCAGGGCGCGGAACTGGCGGAGCAAGCGATCTCACGCATCAAGGTGATGGCGGAGCTCGATATTGCCGAGCGCCGCGTGCCACAAGATGGCCGTTTCAAAGTGCATGCAAGCGGTCGCGATATCGACTTCCGTGTTTCCATCATGCCCAGCATTCATGGCGAAGACGCGGTATTGCGTGTGCTCGACAAGGAACATCTGACGCAAGAGCTGAGCGGATTGACGCTGACGACTTTGGGCTTCGACGAGGCGACGCGCGCCGAATTGCGTCGCATGGCCAGCGAACCGTATGGCATGCTACTAGTGACCGGCCCCACAGGTAGCGGCAAGACCACGACGCTTTACGCCACCATCGGCGAGACCAATCATGGTCTCGACAAGATCGTCACGATCGAAGACCCGGTGGAGTATCAATTGCCCGGCGTATTGCAGATTCCGGTGAACGAAAAAAAGGGCCTGACTTTCGCGCGCGGTCTGCGTTCGATTCTCCGTCACGATCCGGACAAGATCATGGTGGGCGAAATCCGCGATTCCGAAACTGCGGAGATCGCCGTGCAAGCCGCGCTCACCGGCCACCTCGTATTCACCACGGTGCACGCCAACAATGCATTTGACGTGATCGGACGTTTCATGCACATGGGTATCGATCCGTACAACCTTGTGTCGGCACTCAACGTGGTCGTCGCGCAGCGCTTGTTGCGCATTAATTGCACGCATTGCAGCGTCGATTACGAACCCGATGCGTTGTTGCTGGAAGATTCGCGTCTTGCCGACGTTAGCGAATACCGCTTCAAGCTGGGTCGCGGTTGCGGTCATTGCCGCGGTAGCGGCTATCGCGGACGCAAGGCGGTCGCCGAGATGTTGATGCTGGACGACGAGCTGCGCGAATTGATCACCGAGCGCGCGCCATTGCGGTCGCTCAAAGACGCCGCGCGCCGCCGCGGATTTCGTTCGCTGCGTGCAGCCGGTTTGGCGCTCGTCGCCGCGGGCGAAACGACTTTGCAGGAATTGAATCGTGTTACGTTCGTCGAATAGCGTCGTCACGCTCAGCCTTTCGCCGCAAGGTTTCGGCATCAGCGGCGACGCAACTCAGCGTGCACCCATCAAGCCGTGGCCGAAGGAGTACCGTAGCGGCGATACGAAATCTATCGTCGACGCATTGGATGGGCTATCCGTTACATCGATGCAAAACAAGTCGCGGCTCGACGTCGTTCTCGACAATGCCTGGACACGTTTCCAATTGGTGCGGTTTCCTGCGGGCGTGCGTACGAAAGAAGAATGCGGCGCATTTCTCAAAGCGGCTTTCCGCAACGTGTTTGGCGCCGAGGCGGATGCATGGCACATCGTCGCCGAGCCTATGCATTTTGGTTTGCCGGTCCTCGCTGTCGCAGTCGACGCGGCGCTACCTGAGGCGCTGACAAAGTTCGCCGAACGTAGCAAGCTGACCTTGCGCAGCGTGCAACCCAAATTCGTGACCGCTTTCAACGGCGCGCGCCATGGCTTGTCGGCCCACCAAGGCGCTTTCGCGCAGATCGATGACATTCGCATATGCATGGCGTTGTGGCGGCAACGTTGCTGGGTGGCGGTACGCAGCCAGCCAATCGTTGCGCATGACGTTGACATAGTTGGCGCGGCTGTCGGCGCCATGCTCAATCAGATGTTGGCGCACATCGATCCACCCATGGCATATGGCACTTTGCACCTGACTGGCGCAACGCGAGGGTGGCAAGCGCAGCAGCTGCCGGAGGGCTGGACAGCGCTTTGGCTGCCAGCGGATGCGGAGTGAAGAAATCGGTGAAAACATCGTGAAAACACCGATGAAAATGTCGCGTGGCGTGCCGCCGGAAATTGCGCTGGATTTTATTTCGCGCCGCAAACGGCCCAGCATGCTGGGTTGGTTGATCTTGCTTGCGGGCATATTGGCCAGCATGGCGGTGCTGATGGAATATTTCGATCTGCAAGATGCGCAGACGGATGCCGAGCGACGGCTCGCGCGCGAAGAACGCGTGGTCAATCGCAAGCTAGGGCACGAGCTCGCCAAGACACGCGAAAAAGTGCCTGACAACGAATTGCGCCGCGCGGCTCAGATCGCGCAGGAATTGCGGCGTCCGTGGTTGGATACGCTGGCTCAGATCGAGACCGCCAGCAACAAGGACGTTGCGCTGCTGACTTTTGAGCCCGATCCCAACAAAGGCGCGCTACGGCTCGGTGGCGAAGCGCGTTCGCTGGATGCCGTGTTCGCATATGCCAAAAGGTTAAGTGCGCAACCCAGTTTGGCGGACGCGCAGGTCGACGGTTACGAATTCAAAAAAAGCGGTGTAGTGGACGTGGTCGTATTCAAACTCACGGTGCACTGGAAGGCACAAATATGAGCTACGCCATCAAAAGCAATTCCGACGTTTGGCGCGTTTATGCTGCGGACATGCTGCGATTGTTCGCGCAGGCGGGCTGGCCCGCGATTGTGGGCTTGGGTCTCGTCGCTTTTGCGTTGGCTTATGAATTTTCCGGCAATCGTCAGACGCGCCAGCAAATTGCCGAGCTTGCCGCGCAGCGCACCGACGCGCGCGAACTTGCGCAGCGGCCGGGCAGCGTGACGTTGTCGGCGCGCGAGCAGCTCGATAACTTTTATCGGCGTTTTCCATCGAGCGATACCTTGCCCGAGGTGCTTCTGCAACTCGACCAGATTGCGCGTGCGCAAGGACTGTCGCCGTTGCGTGCTGACTATCGCGTTGCTGCGGAGCCGGGCACGCCGTTGCAGCGGGTGCGCGTGACCATTCCGGTGCACGGCACTTACAAAGCTTTGCGCGCATGGTTGCTATCGGTACAGAAAGCCTTGCCGGAAGTATCGATAGATAGCTTGCAGGCAAAGCGCAATGACATCGGCATTGAAGACATGGAAGCCGAGGCGCGCTTCGCGGTTTTCCTGAGCGCTGCCAGGACGAGCGCCGAAAAAATAACCGCGAGGACAATAGAATGAATCGCCGCCAGCTCTACTTGCTAGTCTTGGCGATCGCCACGCTCGTTGCAGTGTGGTGGGCTGCAGGATTGCAGGACGATGGCGATGCTAGCGATTCGTCGCCGTCTCAGGCAAGCGTGGGTGCAGCGCCTGATGTGTCCGCCAAACGAACTACTCATATCAAACAAACGCGCAAGACCTCCGCCGATGCGCAGGCAGCCATGTTGGCGCAGTTGCGCAAGCCGGATGCCGTGCATGACAAAAAGGTCGATGCGCCGAAGCTCGAGCACAATCCATTTGCCACTGCGAGTTTTCAACCACCGCCCGCGCCGCCAGGACCGCCGCCGAAACCCACCGCGCCGCCGCTGCGTTTTCAGTATCAGGGTTTGCTGAACGCAGACGATAAGCTGGCTGTATTTCTCGCCGATGGTACGCAATTTCTGATTGCGCATGTGGGCGACACGTTAGCGGGACAGTATCGGGTGGAGAAATTGACGGACAAGGAATTGGTATTGACGTATCTGCCGCTCAATGTGCAGCAGACGTTAAATTTTGGAAGACGATGAAATGCGCGATGAAATGCGAATGGCATTAATAAAAAAATTATCCATCCGGCATCTGGCAGTGCTTTTGATCGGCCTGATGATGATTGCCTGCGCCGAAAATCCGGCTATCGACGAAAGCCGCCGCTTGAGCGCGCTCGGACAATCCGAAGCTGCGCTGGATACGTTAGCGCGCGCGATGCACGATCAGCCGGATAACGAGCAGATTCGTTCGGCATATTTCCGCACACGCGAGCTGCTGGTGACACAAGCGCTGACGACGTCCGACCAGGCGCGGGCGGCGGGGAAGCCCGACGACGCGGAGACGCAGGCACGCCTTGCGTTGCGGCTCGATCCCAGCAATGTTCGCGCAAACGATATGCTGAAGAGCCTGGATGCGAGCAAGCAACGCGCAGCGCGTCTGGCGCAGGCCGACGCATTGATTGCGAAGAACGACACGGCAGGTGCCGAATCGATCGCACGGGCTTTGCTGGCTGAGAACCCCAACGATTCGGGCGCGCGCGCCACGCTGCGGAAATTGGATGAACTGGCAACGAAAAAGTCGCAGGCCGATGTCGATGCGATCAAAGGACCTTTTTCCAAACCGATTACGCTGGAATTTCGCGACACACCGCTGCGCAATGTATTTGAAGCGATCAGCCGCACAGCCGGTATCAATTTCGTATTCGACAAAGATGTGAAGCCGGATGCCAAGGTGACTGTATTCGTCCGGAATACGACCATCGACGAAGTCATTCGTCTTGTCTTGACCACCAATCAGCTCGAGCGAAAAATGCTCAACGAAAATTCGGTGCTGATCTATCCGGCTAACGCAGCCAAGGAGCGCGATTACCAGGAACTGGTGACACGCACTTTTTACCTGACCAACACGGAGGCCAAACAAGCGCAGGCGCTGGTCAAGCAAATGGTGAAGACCAAGGACGTCTTCATCGACGAGAAACTCAACTTGATGATCATCAAGGATACGCCCGATGCCGTTCGCATGGCCGAGCGCTTGGTCGCCACGCTCGATGTACCTCAACCGGAAGTTATGCTGGAAGTTGAAGTACTGGAAATCAGCCGCAGCAAGTTACTGGATCTGGGTCTGCGTTTTCCGGATCAAATCGGTTATGGACAACTCAATTCGCCTACGACAACTGCCGTGCAAACCGATGGTTCCAGCACGACCTCTTCGGGCAACGCTACTGTCGCTGCGGGTGTGATCAGTCTGAGGCACACGGGCACGCTCGTGCCCTTTGTGAGCAATCCCGCTATCACACTCAATCTTCAGGATCAGGACGGCGACAGCAATATCCTCGCTAATCCGCGCATTCGTGTGACCAATCGCGAAAAGGCCAAAATTCTTATTGGCGACAAGCTGCCGGTATTCACCACGACGTCGACAGCGAACGTAGGCGTGTCGGCCTCGGTCAATTATCTCGATGTTGGATTGAAGCTGGATGTGCAACCGACTATTCACCTCAATGACGAGGTGGAAATGAATGTTGCGCTCGAAGTTTCAAGTATCGTCAAGGAAGTGCCTGGACCGCAGAACTCGCTCGCATATCAGATCGGTACGCGCAACGCGAGCACGGTGCTGCGCCTGAAGGATGGCGAAACACAGGTCTTGGCTGGATTGATCTCCGATGAAGAACGTTCCAGCGCCAATCATCTGCCCGGCATTGGCAACTTGCCCGTGCTCGGCCGCTTGTTCACCGACAAGAGCAGCAATGCGAGCAAGACAGAGATCGTGCTGCTGATCACACCTCACATCGTTCGCAACATATTGCCGCCGCAACTATCGCAGGCTGCTGCGCCAGCGGGCACCGAATCGTCGATCGGCGCCACGCCGCTTTCCATCGGACCCACCGCGCCGGGTGCCCTCAATATCAAAGGCGCAAGCGATGGTGTCAGTAATGCGCCGGTGTCCCCATACGCCCGCATTCCCGGAATGCCCCAAGGCATACCCGGTATGTCGCCTGGCGTGCCTACGGCGGCTGAGCAGAGTCCCACTGCTAATTTGCAACTGTCCGCGCCACCGTTGGTTTCCGCAGCTCAGGATTTCATCGTGACCGTGGCAGTCCGCGGTAACCGGCAGGTGCAGAGCGGAGAGGTGAGCATAGACTTCGACAGCAATCTGTTTGAACTAGCGCCGGGCGTCGACAGCAGTACCGTCCCGCTGCAACCGGGCGGTACTTCCGCGAATGCGCAATTGCATCTGCGCTCGAAGGTGGGTGCGAACGGAGAAGGAACCATATCCGTCTCGAGCAGTCGAGTGACAACGGACTCGGGCGACGCGTCGGTAGATCTTCCTTCGCCCGTGACGATTCGGGTAGGAGCGCTGCAGTGAACGGACGTATGTTGATTGCATATCGACGAGGCTTTACGCTGATCGAACTCGTTGTGGTGGTCGCTATCGTGGGCATCCTTGCTTCGGCGATGTTTCCGCTTGCCGACGTCGTCGCGCGCCGCGCCAAAGAATCTGAACTACGCACCGCGCTACGGACAATTCGCGAAGGAATCGATACCTACAAGCAATATGTCGACGAAGGCAAGATCGAAAAATCGATCGAAGATACTGGATACCCCAAAAGCCTGGATGACCTTGTCATGGGTGTGACAGACATCACTAAGCCCGATCAGATGGACAAGGCGAAGATCTACATCTTGCGAAAACTACCGCGCGACCCGATGTTTCCCGATCCCAAGGTTCCAGCGGCCGATACATGGGGCAAACGCAGCTACGCCAGTCCACCCGACAATCCAGAAGAGGGCAAGGACGTGTTCGACGTGTATTCGCTGTCGGACAAGACGGGACTCAATGACGTGCCGTACAGAGAATGGTGAGTGAGTTGGAACGTAAAGCAGGACATGTGCT
>DASUGV010000412.1:0-3139 GCA_036273835.1 Rhodocyclaceae bacterium | reverse complement strand
TTCCGAAACCCGGCATAACGCCGGGTTTTGGTTTTGTGAACGTCTGGCACAAGAACTCGGTGTATCGCTTAGTCATGAACCACGCTTTCACGGTTATGCTGGCCGATCCCGCGAGACCAACGTCTGGCTGCTCTTGCCTGAAACGTTCATGAATCGCTCTGGGCAGTCGGTTCTGGCCCTGGCGCATTTTTATCGCATACTGCCCGATGAAATACTCGTTGTGCATGATGAACTCGACATCCCTCCTGGCCAATTGCGCCTCAAATTCGGAGGTGGGTTGGGCGGGCACAATGGCCTTAAGGACATTACCGCACGGCTATCGTCGCAGGACTATTGGCGCCTGCGCATCGGCATTGGTCATCCGAGCGATCGCAACGAGGTTGTGAACTACGTGCTCAAACCGCCGCGTCGCGAAGAGAGAAATGACATCGACATGGCCATCGAGCGCGCGCTGACAGGTTGGCCAAAAATTGCCTGTGGCGAATGGAGCGATGCAATGCAACACATGAATACCCGGTCTCAGACATCCAAGAAAGACGAGAAAGCACCATGAGTCTCAAATGCGGCATCGTTGGCTTGCCCAATGTCGGCAAATCGACCCTTTTCAATGCGCTGACCAAGGCGGGCATCGCGGCGGAGAACTATCCATTCTGTACGATAGAACCAAACGTCGGCATCGTTGAAGTACCCGATTCACGCTTGGCCGCTTTAGCCGCCATCGTCAAGCCGCAAAAAATACAGCATGCCATTGTGGAGTTTGTCGACATTGCCGGTTTAGTGGCTGGCGCGTCAAAGGGCGAAGGTTTGGGCAATCAATTCCTGGCCAATATTCGGGAGACCGATGCGATCGTCAATGTGGTGCGCTGCTTCGACGATTCAAATGTCATACATGTCTCGGGCCGTGTCGATCCGATTGCGGATATCGAAACCATTCTTACCGAACTGGCGCTGGCTGACATGTCTGTCGTCGAGAAAACCATACATCGCGAAAACAAGAAGGCGCGCGCCGGCGACAAGGAAGCGCAAAAACTGGTCGCGCTGCTCGAGCGACTCTTGCCGCATTTGAATGAAGGCAAGCCTGCGCGCACATTTAGCCTCTCCAACGAGGACATTGCACTGATCAAACCGTTATGTCTGATGACGATCAAACCGGCCATGTACGTCGGCAATGTATTGGAAGACGGTTTCGAAAATAATCCGCACCTGGATCGCCTGCGCGAGCATGCGGCCAAGGAAAATGCGCCCGTTGTAGCGATATGCGCAAAGATCGAGGCGGAGTTGGCCGATCTGGAAGAGGAAGACAAGCAGGCCTTTCTTGCCGATCTGGGCCTTAAGGAACCCGGCTTGAATCGGCTTATTCGTGCCGGCTACGAGCTGCTTGGTTTGCAAACTTACTTTACGGCGGGCGTCAAGGAAGTACGCGCATGGACGATTCGCGTTGGTGATACGGCGCCTCAGGCCGCAGGGGTCATTCACACCGATTTCGAGCACGGTTTCATTCGCGCGCAAACTATTTCGTATGACGATTTCATATCATATGGCGGCGAGCATGGCGCCAAGGAGGGCGGCAAGATGCGCGCGGAAGGCAAGGATTACATCGTCAAAGATGGCGATGTCATGAATTTCCTATTTAACGTCTGAGAGCGAATAGACGAAAAAAAGCCAGGCTCGTCAGCCTGGCCTTCATGGAAACCAACGTTGCTCTTCAGTTGGTTGTGCGCGTCGTGTTCTCGATGGCGAATTCTTCGCTGCGAAAATCCAGTACGAGTTGCGGCTGTCCACTCGTTTGTGCGAAATGACAGGCGCTTCCGCCTGAATGCTTGCCTTTGTACATGGCTGAGTCGGCGAGGCTCAAGAGTTTCTCGGGCACGTCCGTATGATCGGGAAAGGCTGCAATGCCGATGCTTACGCCGAGAACATATTGACGTGTCCCGGCTGTAATGGGCTCGCGGATGGCCGCAATGATCTTGTCGGCCACACTCATTGCATCGCGCGAGTCTTCGATCTCCGGCAATACGACAACGAATTCGTCGCCGCCTAGCCGTGCGACTGTGTCGCCTTCGCGCACGGAACCGCGCAGGCGCTGAGCGACAGTAATGAGCACGCCATCCCCGACGGCATGGCCTTCGTTATCGTTGATGATTTTGAAATGATCGAGATCGAGCAGCATCAACACCACACGGTGATTCCAGCGACGGCCCTGAACGATGGCTTGATTGAGCCGGTCCTCGAGCAGGCGCCGGTTCGGCAGTCCCGTCAATGTGTCGTGATGCGCGAGGTGGCGGAAGCGCTCGGTGTGTTGCATACGTTCGGTGATGTCGCAGCCGATGCCGTGATAGCCGCAGAATTTTCCGCGTGCATCATGCATAGGGTGGCCGCTGATGGATACCCAGCGTAGCGCGCCATCCGGCGCACGTAATTGGCAAACGAAATCGCTGAAGGGAAGGTGCGATTCCAGCGTGGCGCGATGAGCTGCCCACTGCTCGGCGCTGACGCCGATATTTGCTTCTACTTCCCAGCGGGTTTTACCTTTTATTTTATGAAACGGCGTCAGGATGTTGTCGACGCGCACGCCGCTGACCTGTACGAAGCGGAAATTTGCGTCCTGCTCCCAATACCAGTCCGAAGACATGGAAACCAGCCTGCGGAAACGTTGTTCGCTGGTACGCAACGCCGCTTCCGTCTGGCGTTGGATAGCAGTATCACGGTTTGCGCGTCGCAGTATGGCGACGGCAAACCACGTCGCAAAAATAGCGACGCCAGTCATGCACAATGTCCAAATCCACATCACGTCGATCTGTTTGCTGCGTGTCAGCCCATACATGCCAACGGCGAGCGCTATGACAACACCGACCGGAACGATATGGATGACGATATCGAAAGGTGTGCGCTGGACTCCTCGCGCCGGGTTGGAAATGTGGGAATCTGACATGACCGCAGTGTGATAGAAAAGCACAAATCCAAGCGTGATAAAAGACAGGAAATTATGGCGATTTTTTGTGACGGCAGATCACCCAAACGGGCAGGTAAACGCGTTATCGAAGCAAATATTTTTTGTTGCCGGGGATAGACTTTCTGCGCTCTTTGTGAAGCCAAAAATTGTGAAGTCAACGTGACTCAAATTGCGTCTCGATATATT
>DASUGV010000411.1:0-2441 GCA_036273835.1 Rhodocyclaceae bacterium | reverse complement strand
GGCCTTCGTGTTTCTGGAGCAGCTACCCACCACGCCCAACGGTAAGGTCGATCGCAGGGCTTTACCGCCGCCTGAATATCAGCAGTTCGCTCAAGAGTATGTCGCTCCCCGTAATCACATCGAGGAAACGTTGACATATGTCTGGAAGAAAATTCTGCGAATCGAGCGAGTGGGTATTCACGACAATTTTTATGCGTTGGGCGGCGATTCGCTATTGAGCATGCAGATCATTGCTCATGCCAAATCCAAAGGACTGCACTTCACGCCGAAGCAAATCCTGCAGCATCAGAGCATTGCCGAGCTTGCAACCGTCGTCATTCAAGTGACGGAAGATGCGATTGCGGAGGAACAAGATGCTGCGCACGACTCCATTCCGTTGACGCCGCGTCAAAGCTGGTTGTTCGAATTGAATTGCGAGAAACCGCATTACTTCAATTCTCCGATCGCCATCGATGTGCCGCCGGATTTCGATTCGGCGCTCATGGGACGTGCGTTGCGCCATCTATGGGAGCATCACGACGGCATACGGATACGATTTCGCAAAACCGATGGCGGCTGGAGCCAGTTTCTCGCCGATGTGGACGAGCATCAAGAAGTTCAGTTGCTCGACCTGTCGCAGGTGCCGCGATCGGAACTGTCTCGCGTCATGGAGGAAAAGGGAACCGAGCTGCAGGGAAGCCTGGATCTTTTCCATGGGCCGTTGCTGAAAATCATCCATATCAATCTGGGCGCGAAGGTGCCCGGCCGATTGTTGCTGATCGCTCACCATCTGCTGGTGGACCGTTTTACTAATGACATTATCATAGAAGATCTAAAAGCGCTCTACGCACAGGGTTCGCGTGGGGAGGTTTTTCATCTGCCCCACAAGACGGCTTCCTTTGCAAAGTGGGCTTATCATGTCAGTGGCATAGCCCGCTCAGGCAAGCTGCACGCGGAACTGGAGCATTGGGTATCGCTCGGCAATACGGAATTTCGTCCATTTCCTGTGGATCATGAAACCGGCGGCGACGTTGAAGGTTCTGCGCGCCGCTTCGAACTGAGGCTGTCCCCGGAAGAGACGCAACGATTGCAAAAAGCGCTGCACGCTTACGATGTCGATTTCATGGAGGCCATTGCGACGGCAATATTGCATGTCTTCACCGATTGGACCGGCGGTCCTTCGCTGTGGCTGGAATTGAGCCATCATGGGCGCAGTCTTGTTGCCGACGAACTGGATCTCACTCGCACGGTCGGTTGGCTGACGGCAAACTTTCCCGTTGTCCTGAAGCGCGAGAACACGCGAACCATGAAAGATGCGCTGGCGTCTGTGCGGCGGCAGTTGGCCGCAATTCCTAATGGCGGGGAAGGGTATGGACTGCTGCGCTATGCAAGCGGTGATCCGGTGGTAAAGAAGAAGCTTGAAGCCTTGCCTCAACCTCAAATGTTTCTTAATTATGTGGGACAGATGCGTGGACGAAAGGACAGCAGGGAACGTCCCGAAGAATCTTTCGGCCCGCATCGCTATCCGACGCACACGCGTGCCTGGCAAATTTACTGCAAAGCATTCGGCGGCGATGAACTCGTCCTGCTGTGGGAATATAGCGAAAACCGTCATCGGTCGGAAACGATCCTACGGCTTGCGGAGGATTGCCTCGCGGTTTTACGTGAATTAAGTTGCGCGAGCTAAGCTGTGAAGCGCTTTAGAAATGTCGATATCCGTTTAAACAACATTGTCATACGAGGAGAAAACCATGCAAGACGATACTCAGCAAATGTATAAGGTCGTTATCAATCACGAAGAGCAATATTCCATTTGGCCTGCCGATAAGGAGAACGCATTGGGTTGGACGGATGCCGGTAAGACTGGCACCAAGGAAGAATGTCTCGCTCATATCAAGGAAGTCTGGACCGACATGAGACCTCTGAGCTTGCGCAAGAAAATGGATGGCACGCTGATGAACTGATTCCAATTGTCTGTTCACGCGCAATTGCCATTCTTCGTTCTCTTTCAGAAAGCCTGCAGATGTCCGAGCCTGTTTACTATCTCAAACCGAATATCAAATTCGAGCCATTGGTTGCGAAGTGGTACGCATGGCCTCACTTGCTGGCGCCTGCACCGGCGGCGTTGAATCTCCAACGTAGATACAAGGATATTCTGAAGACATATCTCAAGGCGCCGCAGGTGCATGCCGCCGCCGTAAAGAATCCGGCTTTGATGGGAGGACCGTTTATCGATCTTCCCGTGGAGCACGCCGGAAAGATTCAGCAGCTTTTGGCGGAGATGGAAACCGAACATGCCGACATGCTCGGCCTGGCAGATGCGATTGCCGCATGTCAGACGATGTTGCGCTCGCGGGCCAAGGGTGGCTCGCTGGAGGGCTTGTACGCGGAAGTGCCGCCGGTCTTGCGCGGTTATGTGGAGTTGGTTTACGACATCAATAATTCCGCCAGCATGCGCGTGA
>DASUGV010000410.1:0-9409 GCA_036273835.1 Rhodocyclaceae bacterium | reverse complement strand
GGCGAGTGAAGCATGCTGCCAAGCCAGCGAGCCGATACACCCTGCCTGCAGGGCGGGCGGCATCCTGACTAAAATTCAAGCGTAAAGAAAAAGGCCCGTGCGGGCCTTTTATTTTGGCGATTTGCCTTCGGCCCTTCTTCGTCGAAGGGTTGCGTGAGATTAAATCATTTTTTTTGCCTTTGTCATAAAACGGGTTCCACACAATTTGATGATTGTGCGATCTCTGTGATTTTATGTGGCATGCGCGTTCAAGGGATATCGATGCAGTAAATTCGGTCGTAATCGCAATGTGAGCAATTTCGATCAAAACCCCGAGCCGACGATTGACTATATTTTAAGTCGAAAGCGAGCGGGTACGCGAATTGTGCCGCAGTCATGAATATGCATACGACATCATTGGAAAGAGATACCTCGGCGCCAGGACAAGGGCCGAAACCATGGCCGATATCTAGAGCCGATCCGGTACTCGGACGTGGATCTTTGCGCAGCGTGGTGTTCAAGCCGCAGGCAACAGGCTGTAGGGCGAACGATAATGCCAGCGTCTGAACGCCTTGCGGCAGGGGACGCCATAGCTTCTACGCTCCCTCATCTCGAAGACTTGCTCAATATGCTGCGCGATCTGGACGCAGACAAACTGCCGCATTCGGGGCGCACCCTCATCGAACATCTGGTCGGCACATACGCGTTGCTCAAATCCTGGGATTGCGACGAAGACATCGCCATAGCAGGGCTTTTCTGTAGTATTTATGACAAAAACATTTTCTGGCAAGGCGCCCTTTCCGTTGATCACCGCGATGGCTTGCGCGAATTGATCGGTGGACGTGCGGAGCAGTTAGCCTACCTGTTCTGCTCGATCGAGCGGACCGACGGAATTCTGCCGGCGCTGAGGACGCGCAAATTGATCGACCGCTTCAACCACACACCTATCGACGTTGATACCGCAACGCTGCGCGACTTGGTCACGCTTGAATGTGCCAGCCAGATCGAGCAACGCGGGGACAAGAAATTTTTGTCCACTTTGATGACAAGGCCAGGAATCAATTGGCTCGGCCTGCCCGCAAAGCTCAAGACGGCGGTGAATCAATACGCGCAGGCCGCCGCGTATAGTGCGGCGGCAGGTCAATCCGCACCCGTTGCGGATTCGCAAGCGAGTGCCTATGTTTTGCGTCAGGCCCAGGAGGGCGACGCGGTGAGGCTGGCAACCCTCGTGCGCGAACTGAAGGACAACCACCGGCAACTGACCCGTTCCGGCAAGTGGCGCACCGCGACGCAGATTCGCGAGTGGCTGGTCGATCCACGCGGCGTCATTATCGTTGTTCAGAAGGGCGCGGACATCGTGGGCTTCGCGGCAGCGCGTGTAGAGTCGCTAGTTTCTCTCGGCAGCAGAGTTGCGCGCGTGCGCTTTATCTACGTGCAGCCTCATCATCGCGGCCGAGCCACCTTACGCTTGCTGCAGAGCCTGTTTGTCTGGGCCAGAAGAAAGAATGCCGCCGAACTGAGAATCGATGAGCAGCCTGGCGCTCGCATGAAGCGCAATGTGGCGCTTCTCCGGCGCTTGGGTTAATGGCGCCGTAAGCAGTGCATCTTTACGGCTATGACGTTGAGATATGACGCTAGCCGTAACAAAATCCCGACCACGGAATGCACGAAAAATCGCGTGAAAAGCTGCAATTGGCGCAGCCATCAGGCCGGTAAATTATTACGCCTGGAAATGATGTTTGGTGGAGAGGAGGAGGATCGAACTCCCGACCTCCGCATTGCGAACGCGGCGCTCTCCCAGCTGAGCTACCCCCCCAACATGCACGAGCATTCTAGCGGTTAGCATTCGTTGTTGCCAAGCGCAGCGCGGCCGACTCCGCATACCAATCATAATTTTGTTAGCACTGCCTGAGCCGCCATTGCATCGATCCGCATGTGGGTGCGACAAGCTTGTGTTAGCTTACGCGCGGGCCATAGTTCAATTACCGCGCGCACAGAAATCGATGGCGAACAACAGGCAGTTTTTTCCTCGTCAGGTCGTTGAGGCAACCGGCAATCGCTGGGACTGGGCGCTTCTGCCGCTGGTGCTCGCGTGCATCGTGCTGCTGGCATATGGCGCGGCGCAAATGGCACGGCCTTTCCAGGTAGGCGCGCCGTTGCCGCTGTCGCTCGATCCGTGGATGCTGCCCTACTATTTATTGCGCACCACGTTAAGAATGTTCATCGCCTTAGGCGTCTCGCTGGTCTTCAGTTGCGTCTTTGCGGCGTTGGCAGCCAAGTATCGCGCTGCCGAAAAAGTGCTGGTGCCGCTGCTCGACATCTTGCAGTCGATTCCGATCCTTGGTTTTTTGTCGATCACGGTGACGGGTTTTATTGCCTTGTTTCCCGGGAATTTGTTTGGTGTCGAGTGCGCTGCGATCTTTGCGATTTTTACCTCGCAGGCGTGGAACATGGCGTTCAGTCTGTATCAATCGTTCCGGACGGTACCGGGCGAATTGCACGAGGCGGCAAGCATTTTTCAGCTGTCCGGCTGGCAACGTTTTTGGCGGCTGGAGTTGCCCTTCGCGATGCCGAGCTTGCTGTGGAATATGATGATGTCAATGTCCGGCGGCTGGTTTTTCGTCGTCGCATCGGAAGCCATTTCAGTATCGCACCAGAACATCAAATTGCCGGGCGTGGGTTCGTACATTGCGCTGGCAATCGAGGCGCGCAATCTCGGCGCGATCGGCTGGGCCATCGGGTTCATGCTGGTCGGTGTTTTGCTTTACGATCAGTTGTTGTTCCGGCCGCTGCTTGCGTGGGCCGACAAATTTCGTTTCGAAGAATTGGGCGGCGACAGCGAGCAAACTTCTTGGCTGCTGATATGGCTACGTCGCACCGAACGCCTGCAAGGTTTTGGGTTGGCTGTCGCGCGCTTGCTGGAGCGATCGTTTCTTTTGTTCAAACGCGACTACGACGGCACTTCCATTCGCGCCCGCCCGCAGCGCACGCCGGCAGGCCTCACGCGCGCGTGGGACGCGGTGATCGCAGCACTCGTTCTGTTTGCGATATGGCGCTTGGTTTTCTTCATTCACGCCGAAGTGGGCTGGAGCGAAGTGGGCCGTGTGTTTGTGTTCGGGTGCTACACGTTGATTCGCGTGCTGGTGCTGATTACCTTGGCGGCGTTGGTATGGGTGCCGATTGGAATCTGGATCGGCATGCGGCCGATTCTGGCGGGACGCTTGCAAGCGGTCGCGCAATTCCTTGCAGCCTTCCCCGCGAATCTGATGTTTCCGGGGATGGTGGTGCTGATAGTACATTGGCATCTCAATCCCGATGTGTGGCTGTCGCCTTTGATGATATTCGGCACGCAATGGTATCTGCTGTTCAACGTGATCGCGGGCGCCTCAACGGTGCCGACGGAGTTGCGTTATGCAGCGCAGAATGTGGGTCTTACAGGCTGGCTGAAATGGCGCCGCTATTTATTGCCTGCGGTGTTCCCGAGCTTCGTCACGGGTGCGATTACTGCAAGCGGCGGTTCATGGAATGCCAGTATCGTTGCCGAGTATGTCACATGGGGGAACACAACCTTAGAGGCACACGGCATCGGCAGCTATATCGCGCACATGACCGCCGTCGGCGACTTCCCGCGCATTGCGCTCGGCATCGGTGTGATGTGCGTGTTCGTCATGGGGCTGAATCATTTTCTGTGGCGTAAACTGTATTTGATGGCGGAAGACCGTATCTATTTCTGAGTATCCGCTTTGAGGATGGACGCGATGCAAACGGTGGTTGAACTCAAGAACGTCGGCAAATCTTTTCACTCCAGCAATGGCATCGCGCGTGCCGTGCTGGACGATGTCGACTTCACCTTGCGCGAAGGTGAGATCGTCGCGCTGCTCGGACAGTCGGGTTCCGGCAAGTCGACGCTGTTGCGCATCATGGCCGGACTGATTAACGCGGATGCGGGAGAAGTGCTCTATCGCGGGCAACCGATTTACGGACCGGCGCGCGGTATCGGCATGGTGTTCCAATCGTTTGCGTTGTTCCCATGGTTGACCGTGCAGCAGAACGTCGAGCTCGGACTCGAGGCGCGCGGCATGCCGCCAGAAGAGCGCGCCAAACGTGCGGAAGCGGCGATCGAGTTGATCGGCCTATCCGGTTTCGAAGGCGCGTTGCCGCGCGAACTTTCAGGTGGCATGCGACAGCGCGTCGGCATTGCGCGCGCGCTTGTGATCGAGCCGGAAGTGTTGCTGATGGACGAAGCATTCTCTGCGCTCGATGTGCTCACCGGCGAGCGTTTGCGCGAAGACATTCTCGAGCTTTGGCAGGCCGGTTCCATGCCGACGAAAGCTATGCTGGTGGTATCGCACAATATCGAAGAGGCGGTGCTGATGGCCGATCGCATTTTGATTTTCGCAACCGATCCGGGCCGCGTGCGTTTTCAGCTTTCCGTGCAATTGCCACGGCCGCGCAATCCCGATAGCCAGCAAGTACGTACCTTGATCGATGAAGTCTATACGCTGATGACTGCCGGTGTGGCGCGCCCTGGACGGCCTACGGAAGAGCCCGCGCGTTTGCCGCTCACCGCGCGCCTGCCGGAAGCAAATGTCAGCAGCATGGAAGGCGTGCTCGAATTGCTCGCGGAAGAGCCGTTCAAGGGTCGCGCCGACTTGCCGCGACTGGTCGAAGAAAGCGAACTGACCGACGACGAACTGCTTCCTATCGCGAACGCGCTGAACCTGCTCGGATTCGCGCTGGTGGCGCACGGCGATGTTTCGATTACGCCGCTCGGCCAGCGTTTCGTGCAAGGCAGCAAGACACTGCGGCAGGAAGTATTCGGTCAGCAATTGCTCGCGCATGTTCCGCTCGCCGCGCACATTCGCAACAGCTTGGAGCAGGAACCGTCCGGCGAGTTGCCGGAAGAGCCTTTCCTCAAACTGCTGCGCGAAAGCATGGACGAAGAGGAAGCAGAACGCGTGCTGAGAGTCGCCATCGAATGGAGCCGTTACGGCGAAGTGTTCGAATACAACTACCGTACAGGCTTGATTCATCTGCCCGAAGGCGAAGAGATCGAAGAGACCGAGTGAACGTACTCTCAGGTCGCCAACTATTTTGTGCTGACCAGCGTGCCCAACAACTCTACGGAAGCGCTTTTGCTATCCACTTCGCATTCAAAATCAGTGTCTGCCAGCGCGGGTTGCTCATTCACGAAGCTTGTGATCTTGATGATGGAGTCATAACCCTTTTCCTTCACGTCATCGACCATTGACTTGAGCACGTTGAGCACAGCTTGCTTGCACGCCCCTTCGGGTCCGAATGTCTTGACGCTCGCGTCATCGGAGTAGTGATCGGGTCCAAAACGTTCGCGATATGCCGGCGCATTGTGCGAGCCCCAGTGCACTTTGATATCCGGCCCAAGAATGGCTTTTGCTTCGGGCGAGTTCAATACGCTTTCGAGCGGCAGGAAAATCGCATTCTTGGCGGGCGGCTTAGTGCGTGTAGGCGCTTTGCCGATGGATGCTTTTTCTGCCTCTTCCGCGCGGCGCGCGGTCTCGGGGGTTACACCGAAAGAACCGCTAAGCGAAACCTCGGTAGTCCGGTAGCCAGGTGTACATTCAAATCCCAATAAATCACTTGAAGGCTTGCCATCATGGACAACTTGAAGGTCGACGATGGCGTCGTAGCCACGCTCGTGCGCATCGCCAATCATCGATTCCAAATCATCTGCAAAGGCTTCCATGCAGTGTTTCGCGCTACCGCCGAACAAGGCGACACTAATCCCGCTATGGGTATAGATGTCGGGCCTGGACTTCTCTGCGAGTTCCGGAGTAGGTTGCGAAACCCAATAAAGTTTGATGGAAGGATCGAGTATCTTCTTGGTGCGTTCCCACGACATCGCTTCCTCGTAAGTAAAATGAAGCGTGTCGGCGGCATATGCCGATAGGGTCAGACAAGCTAGAAAGATCGCCAGAAAAGAATATTTGCGCATGGTTTCCCGAGTGTTCATATGTTGTTGTGTGAAGTGTCAAAGACGAGTGATTTTGAAACGATTCGCCACCATATCAAAGTAAGTGCGGTCATGGATAGAAAATCATCCCTCGGCTTACTATGGCTTTGTCATTTAATGTTTTTGGCGCGCTTCATGACTGCACTCTTGCTTGGTGCACGGGCTCGCGCTTGAATCCGTGTCGCTTCAGCTTCCGCACAACCGCGCAGCGCAATGCCGAGCGCATCGACGAACACGCGCGTGCGCGCGGGGATCAAACGCCGGCTGGGCATCACGGCCCAGACGGTGACGGGAGGCGAAGTCCATTCGGGCAATACGTGTTCGAGCAATCCTTGTTCGATGCTCGCCAGCGTGAAACGCTCGGTGAGCAAAGCGATGCCGAGTCCATGAATGGCAAGTTGCAATGTCAGGCCGACGGAGTTGCTGCCGATGGGGCCGTCGGGCAGACCTTGCCAGGATTCTTTGCCACGTTGCAAAAGCCAGGGCGCGGCTTCGCCCGTGCTGCCGACGAGCCGCAAGCCGATATGACGATCCAATAATTCTTGCGGTGTCTTAGGGCGGCCGTATTTAGCGAGATAGGCCGGGCTGGCGAATAACATGCCGGGCACGTCGCACAGGCGCCGCGCAACGAGGGTGGCGTCGTCGGGCAGGCGCGAAGCAATGCGTATGGCCAGATCGAATTGTTCGGCGATGAGGTCGACGCGGCGCGCCGAGACATCGAGTTCGAGACGAATTTCCGGATAGTCCGCCGCGAATTGCAGGAAGAAAGTGCTGAGCACCATTTTTTCGGAAAAATCGGGTGGCATACTCACGCGCAAACGTCCGCGCGGTTTTTCCTGGCGGAATTGCGCGAAGGCGCTGGCCGCTTCGACCTCTTCCGCGAGCCGCCGCGCATGTTCGAGCACGCCTTGACCAAAATCCGTCAGTGCAAGTTTGCGTGTGCTGCGCATGAACAGACGTTCGCCCAGACGCTGCTCGAGCGCGGCGATGCGGCGCGAAACGGTCGACTTGGGCAATCCGGCGCGCTCCGCAGTGCGAGAAAAACTGCCGTTGTCGGCGACCTGCGAGAACAACATCAAATCGTTAGCATCCAGATTCATGAAGAATCCTTTGTTGCATCAGTGGAACAATCATATCCATTCTGAAGGCTTCTGACCCAATTCTGATGGGAATACAGTTCATCCATGCCCAGATGGCGCAACAGAATGGAGAACGAAGATGAACATCCTGCAAATCAATGCCAGCGCACGTAGCACCGGATCGCATTCCACAAAACTTGCCAATAGCATTGTCGACAAATTGCTGAAGATTCATCCGGAAGCGACGCATGTATTGCGCGATCTTGCGCATCAGCCTCTGCCGATCCTTGACGAAGCGGCGCTGCAGGCATTGTTTACGCCTGCCGAACAGCGCACGCCCGAACAGGCCGAGCGCGTGGCGATCGACGATGCGGTGATTGCCGAAGTGCAGGCGGCCGATGCTGTTGTCATTGGCGTGCCGATGTACAACTTCGGCGTACCCGTGCAGCTCAAAGCGTGGATCGATGCCATCTCGCGCGCGAAGGTCACTTTTCAATACACCGCGAAAGGTCCCGAAGGTTTGCTGACTGGAAAGAAAGTGTACGTTGCCTTGGCACGCGGCGGTTTGTATCGCGACACGGCGGCCGATTCGCAAGTACCGTATCTAAAAACGATACTGGGCTTTCTGGGCATGAAGGACGTGCAGTTCGTCTATGCTGAAGGTTTGGCGATGGGCGATCCGGCAGCGACAAAAGCGTTCGCGCAGGCCGATGCGGAGATTGAAGCGCTAGCGGCTTGATGTGGCGAAGACATCACGCTGCCGATGAATATGTGGGAGCGACGTCCACGTCGCGATGCTTTCCGCGCTTGCGATCCACGGAATCGCGACGTGGACGTCGCTCCCACATGAAATCGGTACAGTTGTGAGATGAATTTTGCATTCGAGAGTAACTTGAAAAGGAAAGACGATCATGAACGAACGACAACAACGCGTCGCCACGCAAACCGACGTGCTCGCGCACTCGCGTAGCGTGGAGCGTCTCGTGCAGGGTCAAGCCACATCGGATGGCGCGGGCGTGAAGCTCACCCGCGTGCTGACGCAAGGCTTGCAACGTAGGCTGGATCCGTTTCTTATGCTGGATGCATTTCGCAACGACAATCCCGACGACTACATAGGCGGCTTTCCGGACCATCCGCATCGCGGCTTCGAAACGGTTACGTATATGCTCGCGGGCCGCATGCGTCATCGCGACAGCGCCGGTCATGAAGGCTTGCTGGAAAACGGCGGTGTGCAATGGATGACTGCCGGCAGCGGTTTGATACATAGCGAATTGCCCGAGCAGGAAGACGGCTTGATGGAAGGTTTCCAACTGTGGGTGAATCTGCCCGCCAAAAACAAGATGATCCCACCGTCATATCGCGATCTACCGTCGGCGGCGATTCCGAGCTTCACGACTGCAGAGGGCGTGACAGTGAGAGTGATTGCCGGCGAGAGTGCTGGCATGCAGGGCGCCGTCACGCGGCCGGATACGGAACCGATCTACCTGGATGTGCACTTGCCCGCCGGAACGCATTTCAGTCAGAAGTTGCCTGCGGGGCACAACGCTTTTGTCTATACATATCGCGGCGAGGTGAACATCGGCGATGCGCGCATCCCGGATCGCAACATGGCCATCCTGACCAACGATGAGACGGCCGATGGGGTCGCCATTCGCGCGGACGTCGCATCGCGCGTGTTGATCATCGCGGGCAAGCCATTGAACGAATCGATTGCGCAATACGGCCCGTTCGTGATGAACACATCGAAAGAGATCGAACAGACGTTGATCGATTATCGTGATGGCAAGTTCGAGGCGGCGGTGATGCAGGCGTTGTAAACTTGTACGTCCATACCATCGTCATTCCCGCTTTCGCGGGGATGCGAATGGGTATTTGCCCACGAGCCCTGTAGGGCACAGTTTCACAGCCCTGTTTGCTTATTCAATATTTTGTGGAAATGAGGAGCCGCCGAAGCGAAGCTTGTGGGCGGTCCCTCTCGACGGAAAGGTTAGGTCGCAGTCTCATCGCTTTGGCCAGGATGGTCTGTCCAGTCGCACACGCCACAACTGGTGTAGTAGTCGCCTTCTGGTGATATTCCCGCGTCGAAGTGGCTTCGAAGGTCATTGGACTGGCATATAGGACACTTCCCTACCTTTTCAACTCGCCCGCCCTCTAGTGCCTGAATGAAGTGTCCGACTGTCGTTTGACAAGAATGTATGACCATCGTCGAAGCGGTTCGAGAGGCATTCCTAGTATGAGTGAGCCAGTTGGCCACCTGCCACGCATCTTTCGCTGTGTTCTTTAAGAGTTGTCTTAGGTCTTTGTGGCTACTGCCGGGAAAAAGCGAATTGGCCAGAAGCTCAGACCAAGCGACGAAATTTGC
>DASUGV010000409.1:0-4747 GCA_036273835.1 Rhodocyclaceae bacterium | reverse complement strand
GGTCAGCGTCAGACCAACGACTGGATGGCGGAAATCTACGAGAAGTGGACTGCCGCGCATGCCATCATCATCTTCACACCGGTCTATTGGTATCAAACACCAAGCGTGCTGAAACTGATGATCGACCGGCTCGTATGTGCCGATGGCGGCAATCCCGATCTCACCACCACGCACGGCAAAAACGCGGAGCAGGCTAAGGCGCTCGAACTGTCGGGATGGAATTATCCCAAGCATCTCGCGGGCCGCGCATATGGCCTGGTCGTGCACGGCGACGTCGCTGGCGTCGAAGGCGTGCGCCGGAGCTTGTCTGATTGGCTCGACTGGATGGGGTTGATAGAGGCGGGCGCGATGTCACGCCTGGATCGTTACGTCGGCTATTACGAATCCTACGCGCGGAGCCATGAAGCGCTGGACCGCGACTGGCCCATGCAAGAAGAAGTTCGCAACGTGGCGAGATCGGTCGCCAGTGCCGTCAAGAAATTGCGCGCAGGTAACTTGACGCAGGCCGACAAAGGTTTGCATTCGCCGCGGCCGAAATGACCTTCTGCAAATGACGTTGTACTTATGCGGCGGCTTGGACTTGCTCATCGCATAAAATCCAAAAAATCCCGCGCAATGCGCTTTGCCTATTGCGCCCTACGCGAGTCAAGTCAAGTGCCGAAGCAGGCCCCCGCTTATGGGCGCAAATCAAACCCTTAACGAGCCACGGAATCCCCTGGCGGCATAATAGGATTCCGCGCCGTTGTGATACGTGAAGACAGTGTCATAGCGGCGATCGCAGAAGAGGGCGCCGCCGAGTTTTCTAATATCGGAAGGCGTTTTCACCCAGCTCGAAGTTTTCATATCGAAATTTCCGAGCTGCTGCAGCGTCCGGTATTGTTCTTCCGTCAGCAGTTCGACGCCGATGGAAGCGGCTATGTCCATGGCATTATTTTCCGGCTTGTTCTCTTTTCTCGAATCCAGCGCTTGGCGGTCGTAGCAAAGACTTCTGCGGCCCTTCGGGCTTTCCGCCGAGCAATCGTAGAAAATGTATTCGCCCGTCTTCTTATCGTAGCCAACAACATCCGGCTCGCCGCCCGTTCTTTCCATTTCATCGAGCGCGCGCAGTTTTTCGACATTGGCTTCCAACCTCGCCTGTACGTCAGTCCATTCAAGACCTTTGTGACGGTTCATGTTTTTCTCGAAACGAGCTTTTAATGTTTCGAGTAGTTCTTCGCGTTGTTTGGTTTTCATGTCATTTGCTCTTGGCGATGCGATGTAGTGTTAGATCTTTTTAAGATATGCAACCAAGGCATTCATTGCTAATGCCCCAGCTGCAATCCACAGGCCAATTCGAGTATAACGATTAGAGCGTTTCATTTCTTCATATTCGACTGATCGCTTTTGCAACTCCTTAGCGGCCTCAAAAAGCATTGCTGGCCGATGTGGAAAGAAAAAACAAGCAGACGCTCTCGATTCTAGACAACCTGTAACGCTCAAATCGATCAAGCACACCAACCTGGGCATTTGATTGCAAGCCTCTCGTAAAACACGTTCCTATGGCGATGGTAATTGTTCAAGCGTATCTGTTATTACACTACAGCATACGTACCGAGCGAGTTTATGTCCATTGAATAACAGGGACGTCCGCTTCAAGCCGAGCTTGTGAAAATCCCAGCGATATTCGCCACGCAACGCGAACATCGCCGGGAACGACAATGCCATCATCATCATGACATTGCCTGACGCACTTATTTCTTCTTCGCAACAGGCGCCGGCGGCGTACCGCCTTCCGTCTTGGTCAGCGCTTCCAGTTTCGATGCATCGATCAACGGCGTCGCTTCGAAAGGCAGGAGCTTGAATATCTCTTTGCGGTCGGAGACCTGCAGAGCATACCAATCTTCCTTCTCCGATTTGCCGATGCGATATTCGCGCTGGCTGCCGCCTTGACGCGCAACTCTGATATCCGCCAGCGGTTGTGCCAGTCCGTATTCCGGTTTGGCGTCGGTGCCGAGAACGGCTTCGAAGTCGAGATTGCTCACCATGCCGGCGAGCTTCGCCGCCGCGGCGGGATCGAAAGTGTGACCTGCGGGCACGCCGGTCGCTGTCCATTGCGCCGCGCCTTTCGAAGCAGGCGACGGTGCCGATTGCGCGCCGCCGCTACTCGCGTACGTTAAGTGCAGGCCCGCGACATCCATGCCGGCGATGCTGGCGGCCGGGATATGCAAAATGGATTTATCGGTCCATTGCGCGGGGTCGGTCTGCAACTCGTAGTTGGCGATGGGTTCCTCGCGGATGGCATCGTTGCCTTCGACGCGCAGCATGCTGCGATTGCGGCTGCCATTCGTGCCGACATAGACGGTGGCGAGAATTTTGCCGCCCTGGCGGAACACGACGCGCCGTTCGAAGTCGCTGGCGTCGACCTTGAAGCGCTTGCGCGCGTCGGAGGTCGTGGCGATGGGCGCGTTGTTGTCCAACTTGTCGAAATGATCGAGCAGCACCTTCACGCCGTCGGCGCTAGCTGGGAGATCGTAGTAATCGGGCAAGTGCCATGCGCCGTCGCGCAGGACGAGCTTCGCGGTTTGATCCTTGCTGGATATTTCGATACCGTCGATCTTGTCGTGCGGCAAGGTTAGCACGGGCCCGTTTGCGACCTGCGTTGTATGGCCGATGCCGAAATTCAGCACCGCGCCGAGCACGATCTGCGCGGCGAGTATCGAGGACAGAATGACGATGGGGCGGTTCATGCGGACACCTCTTTTAGAATATGCGAATAGCGTTTATTGCGAGCGATGCGCAGACCGCGCCGGACGAGCCAGACGATGACTAGTCCCGCGATGGCCAAGCCATAATTGAGCATTTCCCAGAATTGCTGGCGATCACGATCGAGCGGTTCGAGCGTGCGCGCGAAGTGGCTGCGTCCGCGCAGCGCGAGCAGCGAGCGATCTTCCAGCGACCAGTCGACCGCGTTTTGCATGAACGAGGTCGGCGCGGTATAGAGCGTGTTGAGCGTGGTGGAAATGACGTCGATCGTCATGTCGCTGGCGAAGTTGTTCGCCGATATGAGCACGAGACGCGCGGTGTCCGGCGAGCGGTCTATGACACCGGAATCCTGCGGCTTTTCCGGCGCAGCGGCAGGTGCGGAAGCATCCGTGGCGGCAGGCTTCTCATCCTTCTTGGCCAGCGGCGATTGCTTGCCCTTGTAGTAGGACTCGAAGCGTCCTTCCATTGCAACGGCCAGCGTGCTCGATCCATGTTTGCCACCGGAAGCGGCAAAACTGTTGCGCATCTGCTGGATGTCCGGCGTTGCGTCGCCCTTGTCGCCGAGCCAGCTGTCGCTCGAACTCTGCGCCAGCGTGTCGACCTTGCGGCCGGCTTGCTTGCTGCTATCCACGATCAGCGGCGAGGACCACGAGAAAGTCAGCTGGTTCAAATTGGCGGTGATCGGATTGCTCTGGTTCAACTCCGTGCCGCGCAAATCGGGAAAGGGCGGGTAGGGCAGCATCTGCACGTCGCGTATCTGGATGCCGCCGATGTCGCGCACCGAAGGCATCGGCAGCGCCGCGCTGCGAGGATCCATGACCAGCTTTTTATCGATGGATATGCCTAGATGCTTGAGCCAGTCTTCCAGACCCGTGCGCTGATCCATGGCGGTGATGGTATCGCTGACGGCAACGCTGAACGGCGAAGTCGCCATGACGACGCTGCCGCCTTGCATGAGGAACTGGTCGATAGCGAATACCTGTTTGTCATTGAGGTCGTGCGGCGCCAACACCATCAGCAAATCGGCGTCAGCCGGAACCTGGCCGCTCGACAGATCGGTGTCCATGACACGTGCATTGTCCGACAGCGCCTGGCGCAAGTGCGTGTAGCCGGATTGCTCCGCCGAATCGCCCGGCGGCGCGACCAATGCCACTGTCTTGAGCGCACCGGAACCCATACGTTGCAAGGCGGCGGTGATACTGCGGCGGAGTCCATCGCGCGTTGGATCGGTCGGCCACGGAATGGCCTGCGTACCGCCCTTTCCTTCGAGTGCCATGTAGAACCAGAAGGGACGCGGATCGTCCAGGCTGGCAATCTGCGGGCGATAGCCGAAGCGCTGCGTCAGCTCGCGTCCCAATTGACCGCCGTTGGCGTCCGGGTCGACGATGTCGGCTTTGAAGCGCCCGCCCGATTCCTTGCCCAGATCGGCGAGTACCGCGTCCAGATTGCCGCGCAAGCCTTGCAACACGGTCGGCAGTTTGTCGCTCGGCGAGATGTAGCCTTTGAAGCGCACGTCGCCCGAGATGTTGCTGAAAGGCGAGCCGCCGGAGCGGTAGCCGCTGATCACTTTACGTATGGCGCGCGTGATGGCGTATTCCGGATCGCGCAGCGCGACGTCGATCTGACCATTGCCATGACCTTTGATCTCGATGAGATCGCGGAAGCCCATCGTCTCGAATTGATCTCCATACGCCACCACCACGTTGAAGTAAGTGCTGACCACGCCCGCCTGATACTTGCTCGCGATCTGGAAAGGCACGGGTTGCACGCCGTACTTGCCGGCCGCTTCTTCTTCCTTGGCTTTGTCTTCCTGCGGATTGATGAACTCGACCTGCACGTTATGACCGCCAGCGATGGCATACTCTTTCAGCAAGTCGCGCAACTGCGGCACCAGCGGTGCCAGCAATGGATGCGTCTGCGCCGAGAAATAGCCGCGTATGACAAGTGGTTCACGCGCTTCGGCCAGCGTACTGCGTGTCGCGTCGGACAGCGAATACAAGAGACC
>DASUGV010000408.1:0-3772 GCA_036273835.1 Rhodocyclaceae bacterium | reverse complement strand
GTCAAGCAGTTCGCGTGCCGACGCGACAACTGTTGCGGCGAGTTGTTCGCGGTCGCGCGACGCGGCCAGCGTTTCGAGCTGGCCGAGCAAACGTAGCAGGGAAATCTCCGTTTTCATGCAGCGAGACGAGTCAATGAGCGCATCTTGAAATTATGAGTCCAGTCGCGGATGCGGGTAAATGCCACACGGTGGAATATCGGCACCCGGATATTAAAACCTTAGTCGGATAAAGGGTTTAAAAGCGAATATATCAGTCGATTTGACGCCGCAATATACCGACTGGCGGAGCCCAATCCTCGACCGGCTTCTTTTTGCGGGTCACCAGCGTGAGCTGAGCGGGCTGAAAAACATTGGCATTATGGGTCACCGGCGTGGTGATCAGATATTGTGCCCGCGTGGCACGCAGAAAGGCGCCGACCTTGTCGATGTTGGCGACATCCAGGTGGGCGAAGGGCTCGTCGATAAATACGAAACCGCCGGGACGCGCATCGTCCATCAACAGGGCGATCAGCAGAATGAGCGATTTCATGACTTGCTGGCCGCCCGAGGCTTCGCCGTCGTTGAGGCTCTGCGCGCCTTTCTGGTCGAAGTCGAATTGCACTTCGAGTCCTGCCGACGAAAGCGTAGCATCGTCGTTGTCGAGTACCGGAACGGGGCATTCGACATGCACGCCGGCCAGTTCGCCCAAAGCGCGCAGGTTCTTGCCGTATTGCTTGACGGTCGCACGCAGCTTGGCGATGTAAGCGGCACGCGCCTCGCCAACCAGGATCTTGGTGCGTTCGGAATACCCCATCCTATCGTCATAGTCACGCTGGCGGACGGTCAATTCGTGGCGGAGCTTGTCCTTGACGATCAGCACTTGTTCGTCGGTGACCCAATCTCCCTCGGCAAGGCGCTTCTTCAGACGCGACAGATCGCTCTTGGCCAGGGTAGGGTTCTCATAACGCTCGCGTAGCGCGGCTAGCGCGTCATCGGCGAGCCAGTGACGCGGCATGCCTCGCTTACGGCTGCGCAAGCGCAACAGGCGCGTGGTTTGTTCCAGGCGCTGCGGCTGCATGTCCGCGCCAAGGCGTGCCAGCGCGGCGCGCGACTCGGCTTCATCGCGGGCGCGGCGTTCCGCTTCTATGCGAATGCCATTATTGCGTTCGGCACAGACGGTGACTTCGGTATATGCGGCTTCGCGCTCGCGTTCGGCAACGGCCAGTTTTTCCTTGGCGGTTGGCAGCGTCTGCATGGCGGCATCGAACTCAGCGGAACGCGCCAGCAGCAACTCGGCTGCTTGCATACCGAGCAAGCGTTCGCGGCTGGCACGCACAGCCGCTTCGGCGGTGTCGGCGCGTTCGTGCGCCGATTTGATTTGTTCGTCTAGCTCCGCGATTTCCTTGTCCAGCGCTTCAATGCGCGATTTGCGCGCGCGTTCGCCGAACCAGAAGTCGTGCGGTACGCCGAGATGACGCGCACCACGCCGTTCGCGGTGGTAGCCGTCGCGCGTGATCCAGTCTTGTTCGCGCGGTAATTTGTCCGTCGCCTTGGCGTTGTCGACGCGCTGGATACGATTGAGCAGATCGGCGAGCCAGCGCGGCGGATCGGCGTCGAAACGCACGACCTCCAGTAAGCTACCGCGCTCGGCCTTGGGCGTGGCAGCGCGTTCGGCGACGATGAAATGACGGAAGCATTCCTGCTCGCCCAGCGCCCATGCCCGATGGCGATCCGCTTCATCTTCCAGCACGACGAGATGACGGTAGGGGCGCAGTATCGCTTCGACGGCGCCTTGCCAGAGCGGCTCGGTCACTTCGACGATTTCGGACAATAGACGATGTTCGATGGATGCCGATCGCATAACGGTGCGGAAGCGGCTGACATCCGTATCCGTTGGCGGTCCCGCGCGATCGCGCGCTTCGCGCAAGCGCTGGCCGACGTCCTCGAACTTTGCTTTGAGCTTGGCCAGATCGCCGCGCGCCGATTCCCAGGCGGCGAAAGCTTGCGCCGCTTTGTCTTCGCTCGACAGTGCGTCCGAACCATGTTCGCGCGCGACGCGCTCACGCAAGCGATCGCGTTCGCCGAGCAGTTTTTCCAGATCGCGCATTTCGTCGTGTGCGACGAGCCATTGCTGCTCCGCTTGTTGCAAACGCTGGCGCGCTTCACGTTCATGCGCGTGCACTTGCTCGCGTTCGACTTCCAGCGCCGCGCCACGAGCCGTAAGCGCAGTCAGCTTTCTATGATGCTCGCCGGTCGCCAGACGCGCCGATTTGAGTTTGTCGCGCCATGCCGCTGTCTCGATATGCAATTCGGCTAGCTCGAGACGCGGCACGACCTCGGCTTCCAGCTCCGTCACGTCCTGCGACAATCGATGCCATTCCAGATAGCGATCGGCTTCCATGCGCTTGCCTTCGGCTTGCGCGCGCAAGCGTTCGAGGTCCAGCGCCAGCGCTTCCAGTTCGCGTTGGGCACTTTTCTGTTCTTCGCGTGCGGCTTGATAGTTGTCGAGCACTTCCTTGTCGCCGAACACGTCGAAGACGAGGTCAAGCAAAGCGCGTGGCGAGTATTCGCAAAGCTTATCCGTGTCGCCCTGCTCGAGCGATAGAACCTTGGCGATGGCAGGCGTCAACCCTGCGTAGGCAAGGCGCGCTTGATAGTCGCGCAGTCCGAGCCACTGCGTGCTTTCATCCAGCTGCTCGATAGTGCAGATGCCATCTTCGATAACGTATTCGCGCGACCAGTCACCCGCCGCGCGTTTGATGCGGCATGCCAATGTCACTTGATCTTTCATGCATGGAAAGAATGGCCGCTTGCCGGTGGGTCCGGGCCGGTTGGCGACAGTCGTGCGTATCCAGGCGAACCCGGCATTGGCGCGGCGCACGTAACGGCGGTAGTCGCGCTTGCCGGAACACTTGAGCGCAAACAGCGTGCGCAACGCGTCGAGCAGAGTCGTCTTGCCCGAACCGTTGGGGCCAACGATGGTGATGATTTGAGCATCGAGCGGCAGCGTGAAGCGGCGCCAGAAATCCCAGTGGACCAATTCTATTTCGCGGATATGGAACATACTCAGTCTGCCTATGTTGCTGTCATTCCCGCGAAGGCGGAAATCCAGCGTCGTTATTCTGTTTGCAAAGTCACCGGAGTCCCGCTTTCGCGGCAATGACGGACATTACCGTCGCGATTCGACTTCATCTTCGTCGAAGCTTTCCATGACGTCTTCATCCATTTCGCCTTGCGCGGGCAAGACTCGTCCCGCGGCTGCGAGCACGTCGGCCAGCGTGCCGTTGACGATGCGATCGGCCAGCACGCGGTAATCCAGCAACACATCGAGCAAAGGGCCTTCGTGAATGGTGTTGTTGCGCCGCTCGATGAAGCCGAGGCGCGCAAGTTTGCCGAGCGCGAAATTTTTGATCTTGGTTTTGCCGCCCAATTGCAAGCCGAAGTCGGCAAGCAGAGACGCCTCCGAAATGGCGCCGGAAACTTCTTCGCCGTGCGCGATCGGTTTGTCTTGCCCGAACATATCGTTCTGACCGTCGTCCTCCAATGCACGGCGGCCAAGCTGCCGCTCGCGCTTGGGCAGAATAATCAAGGCCCAGATGACGATCAGCAGCGCGACTTCGTCGCGTGTGAGCCCCATCGTACTGGCCTGGTATTCGCGGCCGCCGAATACGGCATCCATGACATCGTCCTTTATGCCAACGGCAACATGGGCGGCGAATGGGTTGTCCAGCAACGCAAGACCAACGTCCGCGAGACGTTGTTCTAGCTCGTGACGAAAGGTTTCGTCGACCAG
>DASUGV010000407.1:0-26888 GCA_036273835.1 Rhodocyclaceae bacterium | reverse complement strand
CGCCGAGCTATGCGGCAAGGATCATGGATTCATGCCCATCGTGGTGCATGTGTTGCCGCAGGATAAATATGACGCATGGGTAGCGGAGCAGAAACAAAAGGCTACCGCTGCGGCAACGCCGGTCGCATCGGAAGCTCCCGCATCCGAGCCCGTATCCGCTTCAAATAAACCGGCGAGCTGAACTTGCCGTCACATCGCAATCGTATTGCCCACAGGAATCAGACATGAGCATCGCTTCCACTGACATCGTTCACGGCCACGATCATTCCAGCGACCACTCGCACGACCACAAGCCAACCGGTTTGATACGTTGGATCGGCGCGACGAATCACAAAGATATCGGCACGATGTACCTGTTTTTCAGTTTCATCATGTTCCTCTCCGGAGGTTCGTTGGCGTTGACGATTCGCGCGGAACTGTTCAAACCCGGCTTGCAGCTCGTGCATCCGGAATTCTTCAATCAACTCACGACCATGCATGGCCTGATCATGGTGTTCGGCGCGATCATGCCGGCCTTCGTGGGCTTTGCGAACTGGATGGTGCCCATGATGATCGGCGCGCCCGACATGGCTTTCGCGCGCATGAACAACTGGTCGTTCTGGTTGCTGCCGCCAGCGGCGCTGCTGTTGATCGGCTCTTTCTTCGTGCCCGGTGGCGCGACCGCCGCAGGCTGGACCTTGTATGCGCCGCTATCGGTGCAAATGGGCATGGGCATGGACATGGCGATCTTCGCTCTGCATATCATGGGTGCCAGCTCCATCATGGGGGCGATCAACATCATCGTGACCATTCTCAACATGCGCACGCCGAATATGACGCTGATGCGTATGCCATTGTTCTGCTGGACCTGGCTGATCACTGCCTATCTGCTGATCGCGGTCATGCCCGTACTTGCCGGTGCGGTGACCATGGTATTGACCGATCGCCATTTCGGCACCAGTTTCTTTAACGCCGCGGGCGGCGGTGATCCAGTTCTGTATCAGCACGTGTTCTGGTTCTTCGGGCATCCCGAGGTGTACATCATGATCTTGCCGGCTTTCGGCATCGTCTCCGAAATCATCCCGACCTTCGCGCGCAAACCTTTGTTCGGCTATGCCTCGATGGTGTACGCAACGTGTTCCATCGCCATCCTGTCTTTCATGGTGTGGGCTCACCATATGTTTACGACAGGTATGCCCGCGCAAGCTCAAATTACTTTCATGTTCCTCACGATGCTGATCGCCGTGCCGACCGGCGTGAAAGTGTTCAATTGGATTGCCACCATGTGGCGCGGGTCGATGACATTCGAATCGCCCATGCTGTTTGCCGTCGGTTTCATCTTCGTGTTCACCATGGGCGGCTTCACTGGTTTGATGTGTGCCATTGCACCGGCCGACATCCAATATCAGGATACGTATTTCGTTGTCGCGCACTTCCACTACGTGCTGGTGGCGGGCTCGCTGTTCGCACTGTTTGCCGGGACTTACTATTGGTTGCCGAAGTGGACCGGCCACATGTATGACGAGAAACTCGGCAAGCGCCATTTCTGGGCCTCGATGATTACCTTCAATGTCACGTTCTTCCCCATGCACTTTCTGGGATTGGCTGGCATGCCACGTCGCGTGCCGGACTACAATCCCATCTTCACCGACTTTAACCAGATCGCCACCATCGGCGCATTTGGTTTCGGATTGAGTCAGTTATTCTTTCTTTACATTGTCATCAAATGCATACGTGGCGGAGAGAAAGCGCCTGCCAAGCCGTGGGAAGGTGGCACTGGTCTGGAATGGACGTTGTCGTCGCCGCCGCCGTATCACAGTTTCGAAGTACCGCCGGTTTTCCATCCGGCAGAACATCAACACTGATTGCGTGCGATGGATGAAGCGAGGAATTTGAAGTGAACGAGCAGCAAAGCAAGCGCAACATGCGGATGCTGATAATTCTTGCAACGATAGCGCTGGCGTTTTTTGTCGGCTTCATCGTCAAGACCTGGTTGTTCGGAGAGTGAGCGTTCCATTGGCTACCCGAACAGCGGGTCTTGCACTCAATAACCGGCGACTGATGGTGCGTCTGGTCATCGCGGCCACGGCCATGTTCGGTTTTGGTTTCGCGCTGGTGCCGTTCTACAAAACCATTTGTAATGTTGCTGGCATAAATGATTTGTTGCGCCCGGACGAATTAGTCAAGAACACACAGATCGATTTGGCGCGCTCGCTGACGATTGAGTTCGATGCCAATACGCGCAATCTGCCGTGGCGTTTCAGGCCGTTGCAAAACAGCATCAGTGTGCATCCGGGTCAGTTGACGCGTATCGATTACGAAGTGGAGAACACGCTGGATCGCCCAGTGACGGGCCAGGCGATTCCGAGCTATGGTCCGATGGCCGCGGCACGGTACTTCAAAAAGCTTGAATGTTTCTGTTTCACCAAACAGACTTTGCAGGCCAAAGAAAAACGGGTTATGCCAGTGGTATTTCTGGTCGATCGTGACGTATCCAAGGATATCAGTACGATTACGTTGTCATATACGTTCTTTGAAGTGGCGGGTACGACGGTGCCGGATAAAGGACGTTCTTGATGGAAGGGCGTGATGAGCAGCCCGGCGAAACTGCGCCACGCTCGTCTTTTGTTGCGACGGTTATTGCCGTCTTGTCGGCTTTTATCGGTATTCGCAAGCGCAAGGATTACCACCGCGACGCGGTGCAACTCAAGCCACTGCAGGTCATCGTGGTGGGCGTGATGTGTGCGGCGTTGCTGTTGCTCACGGTCATCATGGTCGTGAAGCTGCTGATAGCCAACATGTAGTATTTGCGCTATCAAATTGAATGCTGAAAGAGAAATTCGCAAAGAAACTCAGGAGAAGGCCCGTATGAGCCAAGGTGTCAGTAGTACTACATTCGAAAAATACTTCGTTCCGTCGCCGTCGAAATATCCGATTTTCGGTTCGGTTGCCTTGCTCTTGATGGGCAGTGGCGCCGCGCTATGGGTTAATCATTTCAAGCCTGGTCCGATGGTGTTTGCGCTCAGTTTCGCCGTACTCCTGTACATGCTGTTCGGTTGGTTTGGCACAGTGATTCGCGAGTCCGAGACCGGCCAATACGGCAAGCAAGTGGATAAGGCTTTCCGCTGGAGCATGGGTTGGTTCATCTTTTCCGAGGTGATGTTCTTTGCCGCCTTCTTCGGCGTGCTGTTTTATGTGCGCAATATCTCGGTGCCCGATTTAGGCAGTAGTCTGCAACAATTGCTGTGGCCCGGTTTCAAAGCGGCGTGGCCAACCTCGGGACCTTTTCTCAAAGATCCATTCGAAGCAATGGGGTGGGTCGGTCAGTCTGCGCTCGGTCTGACCTTGATGATTTGCGCAGCCGCGACGCTCGTGTATGCGCATCATCCCTTGGAGAAGGGACAACGCGGTCAGCTCCAATTGGTGTTGTCGCTGACCATCGTATTGGTTATCTTGTTCCTTGGTTCGATGAGCATCAAGTGGTTGCCTGCGGTGAATACCGCATTGCTGCTTTCGTCCGCTGCCACGCTCACATGGGCGCATTGGGCCATCCGGCGCGGCATGCGCGGGCAGTTCAACCTGTTCTTGGCCTTGACCATTCTGCTTGGCATAACCTTTCTCGGCTGCCAGTCTTATGAGTACATACATGCTTATGCCGCAGGCATGAAGCTGACTTCCGGCGTTTACGGTTCGACCTTCTTCATGATGACCGGCTTTCACGGCTTGCACGTGACCATCGGCGCCATCATGCTGACAGTAATGCTGGTGCGCTCGTTGCGCGGTCATTTCACGCAAGAGCGCCATTTCGCTTTCGAAGCCGCAGCCTGGTATTGGCACTTTGTCGACTACGTCTGGCTGCTGTTGTTCGTGCTTGTTTACGTTTTGTAAATGACCCAATTGAAATGACCCAATTGGGTTGGGCGTTCAGGTTACATCACTCAGCTTAGAAGATGGCCCGATACCCAGCCCATGCGATATGACAGAGCGATAAGTATGAATAGCAGCAACGACAAGCCGATGCGCCAGGTCAGCGCACGCGCGGTGCGGTCGGTACTGCCTTTGTCCTTTACGAGATAGAATAAGCCCGATCCCAGGCTGATGAGGATGACGACGAGCAAGACAAGAATGACGTAGCGCATAGGGTGGTCCAGCAATGTAGTAGTGGGCGATCCAGTTTAAAGTTTAGAACATTTCTCTCTTCTTTCCCCGCGTTGTCTTTTTCGGTTCATTTTTCTCTTGCAAGTCCGCACATTGCTTCCCTACGTCGCCGGCATCTTGATGTGTGTGCTGTGCGTAAATCTCGGTTTTTGGCAACTGCGCCGGGCCGAGTACAAGATCGCGCTGCAGGCGCGCTTCGATGCGCCAAGCGACGTGATCGCGGCACGTGAAGCGGCTGATCTGCGCGAAGGGCATCGCGTGGCTTTGCGAGGTCAGTGGTTGGCATCGCAGACCGTGTTGCTCGATAACCGCGTCTATCGCGAGCGCGTGGGTTTTGATGTGCTCACGCCGCTGCGGCTGGCTGGCGATGCAGGATTCGTCCTAATCAATCGTGGCTGGATAGCGGGCAGCGGAGATCGAAGTCATTTGCCCACTGCGCCTGCGCCTACCGGCGAGGTGATAGTGAAAGGGTTGGCGGAAGCGCCGGTGACCCGCGGCTTCTCGTTGGGAGAGTCGGCCGAACCGCATGTATGGCAGCGTGTCGATCTTGCGCGGATGGCTACGCAGATTGGCAAGCCCGTTGCACCATTGATGGTGTTGCAGGAAAACGCAGCCAACGACGGCCTGGTGCGCGATTGGCCGCGACCGGACTTCGGCGTCGACATGCATCGCGGTTATGCGCTCCAGTGGTTCTCGTTTGCCGCCTTGTCCGCAGTGCTGGTGCTGTGGTTCGGCTGGAAGAATGTGCGTGCGAATTTTCTTCACGCGCACGAGGTAAAGAAGGATGTTCGATAAATGGCTGCCGATTTGAGTATGAATCAAGTGGATTCGGAGAATCGCACGAACATGACAAATGCATCACCCGAAATGCTCGCATTGCGGACAAAGTCGCGTCGAACGTTCTTGCTCATTTTCTTTATCTGCTTGTCGCCCATCGTTGCGTCCTATCTGGCGTTTTATTTTTGGCGTCCAAGCGGGCACGATAATCATGGCGAGCTGATCCAGCCGCCGCAACCCATCACGTGGCCCGCACACCAGCCGGCCTTGCTCGGCAAATGGGTGATGGTGCTGGCCGCGCCAGCGAGCTGCGACAACGTTTGCAAACGAGCGCTCTACTACATGCGGCAAGTGCGCATCGCGCAGTCCGATCAGATGGATCGCGTCGCACGCGCCTGGGTTGTGACGGATGGCGGCACACCCAATGCGAATGTCATGAGCAACCAGGAAGGACTAGTCGTGCTCAGCGATGAAAAACTGGCCCGGCAACTCGAGCCTGCACGCATTCATCTGGTCGACCCGCTGGGCAATCTGATGATGCGTTTTTCTGCCACGCCCGATCCCAAGGCGATGATGAAAGACCTGGATCGCCTGTTGAAATATTCGAGCTTGGGTAAATAAGTTTGGGTAAATGGTGAGTAAATAAATGATTCGCAAAATTGCCTCCCTCGCTTTGTTGCTCGCCGCCGCCGTAGTGGTATTCGGCGCCTATGTGCGCTTATCCGGTGCGGGTCTTGGCTGTCCGGATTGGCCTGGCTGCTATGGCAAGGTCTCGCCGGAATTCGCGCAAGCCGAAATTCACTCTGCCCAGCATACCGCCCCAACGGGTCCAGTGAGTATGCAAAAAGCATGGAAGGAAATGACCCATCGCTATATTGCAGGCATCCTCGGTCTGTTGATCGCCGCCATCGCTGTTCTTTCCTGGCTACGCTGGCGCGCGGAACGTGTGCCGCCGTGGTTGCCGTTTTCCTTGGTGGGCGTCGTGATCTTCCAGGCCTTGCTCGGCATGTGGACGGTCACGCGTCTGCTCAGGCCTGCCGTCGTCAGCGCACACCTGCTCGGTGGTTTGACGATACTGGCGCTGCTGACGTGGCTGGTGCAGCGCGAATCGCGCACCTCGCGCTATGCCGCCGGTTCGCGTCTTGCCTTGGCGGCGCGTCTCGGTTTGGTGTTGCTCGTCGCGCAGATCGTGCTCGGCGGATGGGTATCCACAAATTATGCTTCGCTGGCCTGTCTGGATTTTCCCACTTGTCATGGCAGCCTGGTGCCGCATGATATGGCCTTCGATCATGCATTCCAGATATTCCGCGAGCTAGGACGCACACCCGAGGGCGATTCGCTGCCGCTGTCGGCGCTTACCGCCATTCATTGGTCCCATCGCTTCGGGGCGGCAGTCGTCGGTACGTACTTGCTGCTGTTTGCACTTTATCTCGGCAAGCGTTCGCAGATGCGCGGCTTTGCCGTTGCGCTCGGCTTGGCGGTGGTGCTGCAAATTTCCTTGGGTATTTCGAATGTCATATTCGGTCTGCCACTGGCAGTTGCTGTGGCCCACAATGCTGTCGCCGCCCTGTTGATCTATCTGATGGTGAGCATCAACTTCCGCTTGAGAGCGGTCACTTCGGGTGCGCACATGGAAAGGATCTGGCATGAAAGCCTTGCAGCTTGAGCGTGCGAATATTTCGCAACGCCTGCATGCCTATCTCGCGCTGACCAAGCTGCGCGTCAATACGCTCATCGTATTTTGCGCTCTGATCGGAATGTTTTTGGCGGTACCGAAAGGTTTGCCGAATGCGTTGACGGTGTTGTTCGCTACCTTGGGAATCGGCGCGGTGGCCGGCGCGGCAGCGGCCATCAATTGCCTGATCGAACAGAAGATCGATGGCGTCATGGCGCGCACGCGGGCGCGCCCACTGCCGCGCGGCGAGCTGACGACACAAGAGACCTTGCTCTTCTCCGCAGTGCTGGGTAGCGCCGGACTGTGCCTGCTTTATTTCACGGTCAATCCACTGACGATGTGGCTCACACTGGCCACCTTCGTCGGCTACGCCATCATCTACACTATCATTCTCAAGCCGCGCACACCGCAGAACATTGTCATAGGTGGAGCTTCCGGCGCAATGCCGCCGGTTCTTGGTTGGGCGGCCGTGACGGGGCACGTCTCGCACGATGCTTTGCTGCTGTTCCTCATCATTTTCGCGTGGACGCCACCGCACTTCTGGGCGCTAGCGCTGTATCGCACGCAGGAATACGCCAAAGCCGGCCTGCCGATGTTGCCTGTCACGCATGGCTCAGCCTTCACCCGCTTGCATGTTTTTCTGTACACCTTAATTCTTGCCGGCGTCACGATGCTTCCGTTCGCGACGCAAATGAGCGGCTGGGTTTACATGAGTTGCGCATTGGTACTGAACGGTATGTTTATTGGCTACGCATGGCGTCTGCGTCGCTCTTATAGTGACGTTCTCGCGCGGCGCACTTTCAAGTTCTCGATTCTCTATCTGTCGCTAATTTTTGTCGCATTGCTGCTGGACCACTATGTGACGCAGATGTAATGCATGAAGCTCTCTCTTTTGCATTTCGCCGTCATTCCCACAAAGGTGGGAATCCACGTGAGCCATTTAATGTAATTCCCAAAAAAGCGCCTCTTGTTTTTAGCAAGAGGTGCAATCCAGCTAGGAAAACTTCAATCGTCTGCTTTGCGTCGGCGACGCAAGAAAAATATCTTAATATCATAATTACAGCTTGTGTCGAATCTTGTATCGGAGTGATGACGCTTGCCAAGTAGAAAAATACGAAATAGCACGAAACCTGGCTATCGGCCATTCGGCTGATACCATTGGCGAAGTCCGCCACCGAATGCGGAAAACGGAAATCTCAATCGCCAATGGATAATGACAGCATCATCACGATGAAGCTTCTTGCGATCATCGCGCCAACAGATACCGAATTCACCCATGCGTCAATGCGTTGAATCGCCCGCGACGGCGCGGGCAGTTACGCCTCCGCTTGCGGGTGGAATGCTTATCTTCTCCACATTCATCTGGGGCACCATGTGGTGGCCCGTACAATGGTTTTGCCGGCATGGACTCACGGGACCCTACATGAGTCTCGTTGCCTATGGTTTCGTAACGATAGTGGGCTTGCCTGTTCTGTGGTGTCAGCGTCACGCGTGGATATCTCATGCGGGCACTTTGCTGCTGATCGGTATCTGTGGCGGCTGGACCAATGCCAGCTTCATCAATGCAATGACCAGCGACAAGATTGTGCGGGCTATGCTGTTGTTCTATCTCGCGCCGCTATGGTCGGTGCTGGGTGCATGGATATTTCTCGGCGAGAAACCTGGTCTACCGCGTTGGGCCGCGTTGTTGCTGGCACTCATCGGTGTGTTCGTGTTGCTCGGTGGCGCGCGGATAATTGCTGGCGACACAAGCATGCATATCAGCTCGTTGGGCCGTGCGGAGTGGCTCGCGCTTTCATCCGGCATAGCTTTCGCAGGCATGAACCTCGCCACGCGTTACGCGCAGCATACGCCGTTGGCCAGCAAAACATTTGTTGTCTTCATCGCCACCGCGGTTGTCTCCGCCATGACGGTCGCGGCGCATCCGGCAAGCCTCATTTCAATTTCTATGCCAATGGTATTGATGCTGGCCTGCTTCGGTCTCGTCTGGATGCTGCTTGGCTCCGCGACGACGCAATTCGGCGTCAGTCATCTGCCCGGTGGTACGGCCGCGATGCTGCTGTTGAATGAACTGGTGGTGGGTGTCGTCTCCGCGTGGCTGATCGGCGGTCAGCATTTGACAGGATACGAATGGAGCGGGGCGGTGTTGATTCTGCTAGCGGGGCTGCTCGATGCGCTGGCCAGCTTCCGCACAGTACGCCAATTGTCCAGCGCCTGATTTCGTGGACATCCGACTCGCTTTTCTGCTTGCGAGAGGCGACAAGATGGCAACAAACAACTCGCAAGTTCACGCATACTGAATGCGATTCGGTACAGTAGCGGCTTCACGGTGTTGGGCTGCTGCCCATGTTCGATATTTCCGATCTGCGTTGCCATCCTGCTGTTCCTTGTGCGGCCGTTCATGCGCTGCATGCAGGCACATGCGTGCTCGCCGACGGCGGACTTCAACTGCGCTTTCAGCTACAAGGCAAGATCGATGCATTATGCATACCGCAGCATCGTCAGGCCGCATGTGCGAGTCTCATCGATCAGCGTGACGAATTATGGCGGCACACCTGTTTCGAAGCTTTCGTCGCGACGAGCGAATCATCGGCCTATCGCGAATACAATTTCTCGCCGAGCGGGCATTGGGCTGCATACGCTTTCACGGATTATCGCCAGCGCGATATGGCGTGGCGGCCTGTGCAGGCCCCAAAAATGACGTTCGCATGCACCGCCGATGATGTCTTGCTCGATGTCCATATTCCGGCCGCGCTCCTGCCCACGTTGTCACCTGACACCGCTGGTGCGCCAATAGCGCTCGACGTAGGACTCACCGCCGTCATCGAAGCAAGCGATGGCACGCTCAGCTACTGGGCCTTGACTCATCCGGGCACGCGTCCCGATTTTCATCAGCGCACAGCTTTCATCGTTCGAGTAGCCTACGATACCGTCTCGCATCCAGAATCTGACCAGCCATGAACCACTCTGTCTTATTTGGACTCGATCGCCTCGTTGCCGAACCCGCCTTGCGCGCGCCCCTCGCTGGACGCCGCGTCGCGCTGCTCGCGCATCCGGCTTCCGTCACGCGCGACCTCACGCATGCCATCGATGCGCTGGCCATCCTGCCGGAAATCAAACTTACTGCGGCCTTCGGCCCGCAACACGGATTACGCGGCGACAAGCAGGACAACATGATGGACTCTCCCGACTACCGCGATCCGCGACATGGCATTCCCGTGTTCAGCCTCTACGGCACTGTGCGCAAGCCAACGGAGGAGATGATGTCGTCATTCGACGTATTGCTCGTCGACCTACAGGATCTCGGCTGCCGTATCTACACCTTCATCACCACGCTTCGATATGTCCTCGAAGCCGCCGCAGCCTATGGCAAGGCCGTATGGGTGCTCGATCGACCCAATCCCGCGGGCCGTCCTGTCGAAGGACTCACGTTGCGTGCGGGCTGGGAGAGCTTTGTCGGCGCCGGACCCATGCCGATGCGTCATGGTCTCACCATGGGCGAGCTGAGTCGCTGGTTCATGACTCAGTTTAATATGCAATTGGAATACAACGTCATTGCCATGCAGGGTTGGCAGCCGGATGCCAGCCCTGGCTTTGGTTGGCCGCTGGGAGAGCGCAATTGGGTGAACCCAAGCCCCAACGCTGCTAACCTTTCCATGGCACGCGCCTACGCCGGTACCGTCATGCTTGAAGGCACCACGCTTTCCGAAGGCCGCGGCACGACGCGCCCGCTCGAACTCTTCGGTGCCCCCGATATCGATGCACACGTGCTGCTTTCGGAAATGCAGCGCCTCGCGCCCGATTGGATGCAAGGCTGCCGTCTGCGCGAATGCTGGTTCGAGCCGACATTCCATAAGCATGCCGGCAAGCAATGTAACGGCATCCAGATCCATCTCGAAGACGCTGCATACGACCACGCCGCCTTTCGTCCTTGGCGACTACAGGCGCTTGCCTTCAAGGTATTGCGAAATATGCATTATGACTATCCACTCTGGCGCGATTTCCCCTACGAATACGAATTCGACCGCTTGGCCATCGATCTCATCAATGGCAGTCCGCTCCTGCGCGAGTGGGTAGACGATACTTCCGCTACACCGGCTGATCTCGATGCACTCGCCGTTTCGGACGAACAGAGCTGGGTAGCGGAGCGCGAAGCGTTCTTGTTGTATCGCTGAGGCAGACACAATGCTGACGTCACTTGCCGTCGCGGGCTATCGATCTTTGCGCGATCTGGTTTTGCCGCTGCAGCGCTTGAACCTCATCGTCGGTGCCAATGGTAGCGGCAAGTCCAGCATCTATCGTTCCCTACGCTTACTCGCTGAAGCCGCGCAAGGCGGATTGATCGCATCGCTGGCGCGCGAAGGTGGTTTGCAGTCGACGTTGTGGGCCGGGCCGGAAAATATTTCGCGCTCTATGCGGCGCGGCGAACAACCCGTGCAAGGCACAGTACGCAAGACGCCAGTGGCGCTCAAGCTAGGTTTTTCGAGCGACGAGTTTTGCTATTCAATCGAGTTGGGCTTGCCGATACCAGGTCGGTCGGTGTTCTCGCTCGATCCCGTCATCAAGCGCGAATGCATTTGGAATGGCACCGTATTTCGCCCGGCATCATTGCTGTTCGATCGGCGCGGTGCAGTGGTCTCGATGCGCGACGGTCGCGAGTGGAGCGTGGTCTCGCAGTCAGTGCCAAGCTTCGACAGCATGATGGCGCGTTGCGCCGATCCACAACACGCGCCCGAAGTGCTTGCGCTGCGCGAGCAGATTCGCTCGTGGCGCTTCTACGATCACTTCCGCACCGACGCATCCGCTCCCGCGCGCCTGCCGCAAGTGGGCACGCACACACCTGTGCTGGGGCACGATGGCGCGGACGTTGCAGCCGCCATACAAACCATTCGCGAGATCGGTGATCCCAATGTCATGGATGCTGCTGTCGAAGATGCATTCCCCGGTGCGCGGGTCGATGTGCTGCAAAACGATGGGCGCTTCGAAATCGCCATGGAACAACACGGCCTCCTGCGTCCGCTCAAGGCTGCCGAACTCTCCGACGGTACGCTGCGCTACCTGCTGTGGATCGCCGCGCTGCTCAGTCCACGTCCACCCGAACTGTTGGTACTCAACGAACCCGAAACCAGCTTGCACCCCGATTTGCTCCCTGCACTCGCCCGGCTCATCGCACAGGCCGCGCAACACTCGCAAGTCATCGTCGTTTCGCATGCACCACGCCTGATCGCCGCACTGGAACAAGAGCTGGACTGCAACACGCTGCAACTCGAAAAAGAATTCGGCGAGACTCGCATCGCCGGTCAGCATCGATTAGATACGCCGCCTTGGCAATGGCCGCCGCGTTGAAGAAAGCATTCGGATCAAGTTCTTTAGCATCATCCAGGATGATTGCCCAGCGATCCATGCAATTCGTATGTCATGATGGCGAGAAACGCGACCAGCCCCAGATAGAGAACGCCATAGTTGACGCGCGAATTGATCGCCACTTCATAGTAGCCAGATGGCATATTTGAGGCGCCGCTATCTTTAGACAGCGCCGCTTTGATCTGCGGATAAGCGAGGACGGCGATGAGGATCAGCATTGGACTTGGGTTGTAGAAGAACAGCGCGGCCAGCAAAGGCACGCCAAGCAACCATACTTTTGGCGAGATGATGGCGGTAATGCGGCCGCCATCGAGTGGCGAAATGGGAATCAGGTTGAACAGGTTTATCATGAAGCCAGAATATGCCAACGCCATGAGTAGTTGGCTATTGTGTTCGCGCGCCAACCAATAACAGGCGATGGCACCCAGACTGCCCGCGATGGGGCCGGCGAATCCGACGTAAGCTTCGGTTTCGACATCATGCGGCAATTCCTTGAGCTGAATCCACGCGCCCACGAACGGAATGAAAGTGGGCGCGCCGACATGAAGGCCGCGCTGGCGCGCAGCAAGGTAGTGGCCCATCTCATGCACGAATATCAGCAGCACGAAACCCACCGCATAGCGCCAGCCGAAGATGTAGGAGTACACGATCATTGAAATGATCATCGTGCCGCCGGTCATGAGCAACTTGCCCAGCTTGCCCGCGACGAACAGCCATGTCAGCAACTTGATCATGACGGCGTCCTATTCGTCAACTTACCGTGCGGCATCGACTTTTTTCTAGCCGCCGAAGAATCTGTAAATCGCCGAACCGAATGCAGCGAGGCCGAGAACGATAGCTTTCTTGAAAGCCAGCAACAGTGCGAATAGTTTGCCGAATAAGCCGATCTTGGCGGCAACACCTCCGGCGACCAGCGCCGCGAGTCCATAAGCGGCGACTTTGTCGGTCTTGCTGTCAAAATCGGCGTAGCGGTTGCCCGGCGTGAATTCGGTGAAGGCCACCACGTCGCGCATTTCCGTCTTGATCTGCTGGATCTGGTTCATGCCCGCTACCGCATTGAGCACCAGCACGCCGTTGCGGCCGAGCACGCGGATGTTGTAATTGAGCGAGTGCTCATTCTGGCCACCGAAGGCTAGTTCCTTGGCCCAGTAAAATTTGTGGCTGCTCTTGTCGTAGCGTGGGCTCTCCGCCCAACCGATCAGCGCTATCTCGCTGTAGCCTTGCTTCTTGCGTTCGGCGCTGGCCTCCTGCGTGGATTCCTGCATGTCTTTCAGCAGGTCGTCGTACTTGATGCTATTTGCATCATCGTCCTTGACGTGGCCATCTTTATCATAGGTGATCACCACTCCCCAGCCATTTTCACTGAGCGGGCTCACGTCGGCGGGAAAGATCATGCCCAGAGTTTTCGTGCCAGGCGGATTACCCCATGCGTCGACCAGCACGCGCTGTGCATCGTCCGGACCGAGATAACGAAATGATTTTGTCATATCCAGCGCCGCGATATTGCCAGGCAATTCAATTTTGCCCTGCTGGAATTTGAGCGAGGCGAGAAATTCCTCGCGTGTCATTTTTGGTTGATCTGCCTGCTCTTGCGCAAATGCGCTGGCACTCAGCACAAGTAGTATGAAAACGAAAAATCCCCGTAATTTTTTATGCATGATTTTTATGCCCGAATAGGCTCCCTGTTGGTACTGCGTTTTACTACGAAACTTGTTTGTCCCTGTCTGTGCGTGACAAATCCCCTCATTTGCCACGCAGCGATGCTAGCGGTATTGGCGTTGTTCTTTCGAGGCATGTCTATCTGAACAGACTAATGTCGTAGGCGTTGGAAATATGCACGACGACTTTAATGGAGGAATGCATCGATTTGAAGAGGTCGTATTCAATTTATTTTCCGGCACACCGTATACGCGAGATTGCGTACGGCTTCTTCCTCTCGCTACAGTTTGTCGAGCCGTCCGAGTTTGCGGATTGCGTCGTGCCGTATTGCCGCACGTTCTTCCTTGCTGAGGCGGTCGAGATTTTTGACCATTTCCGCAGTGCGCGTGTTCGCATTCAAGAGTGCCTGGTTGTTGTCGAGGAAATGCCAGAAGAAGGTCGTGAACGGACATGCGTCCGGGCCGCTTTTGATACTGGGTTTGTAACGGCAGCCCTCGCAATAGTTGCTCATGCTTTTGATTTGGGTACCAGGCGCAACGTAAGGTTTAGAGGTAAAGCGACCGCCATTGGTGTACAAAGCCATGCCCATGACATTAGGCAATTGTGCCCATTCCACTGCGTCGACATACATGGCTAGAAACCAGTCGGATACTTGTTGCGGTTCTATATTGGCCATCAATGCGAAATTACCGATGACCATTAATCGTTGTATGTGATACGCATAACCATGCTGGATGGTTTGAGTGACGGCTTGTTTCATGCAGCGCATTTCCGTATCGCCTGTCCAGAACCAGCGTGGTAATTGCAGCGTATGTTTGAAGTGGTTGGCGGAAGCTAGCGAAGGCATTTCAAGCCAATATACGCCGCGCGTGAATTCGCGCCAGCCGACTATTTGCCGCACGAAGTTTTCGGCTGTGGCAAGCGGAATATCGCCGTTCTCGAGCGCACGTTCGACGGCGCGCACAACCTCCCTGGGATCGAGTAGCCGCAGATTGAGGGCCGACGCAAGTTGCGAGTGATAAAGAAACGGTTCGTTGGCACGCATGACGTCGCGATATTTGTCGAACGATGGCAAGCGATTGGCGACGAAATCTTCTAGCACTGTTAATGCCTGTTCGCGCGTGACCGCCCATGGAAATTCTTCCAGTTCGCCAGGGTGATCCGCGAAGTGGCGACGCACGTCGATCAGCGTGTGCCACGTGGTCTCGTCGTAGCTCAGCAACGTCGGTTGCGGCACACGACCAGGTATTTCGCCCGAGGGACGTTCGTGCGCGTAGCTCCATTGTCCGCCGAGGGGCAGTCCTTCACTTATCAGTACGCCGGTGTGCGCGCGTATGAAGCGATAGAACCGTTCCATGCGCAAACTAGTTTGCTGCTTAGCCCAATTGGCGAAGTCGCTGCGCGTCAGGTAGAAACTCGTGTCGGGAAAAATTTTGAGCGATGTCTCGGTTGCATGCGCGACTTCATGGAGTGCTTGTTCGAGCCGCCATTCGCCGGGCTCGCATACCATGATGCTTACCGGCTTCAGTGCACGAACGACTTCAGTGAGCGCATCCGCAATCTGCGCATGCGCGTGTTGCCCGATGCGAAAGTACTGAAGATTCCAGCCTGTCCGTTTCAGCGTCTGCGCGAAGTGACGCATGGCAGAAAAGAAGAGCGCAATGCGTGCCTTGTGGCTGGGCACAAGCGCCGCTTCGCCAGTGCACTCGACCATCACCACCACGTCTCTCGTTACATCCGCGGCGAGCAGCGCTGGGTTGTCCATCCATAGCTGATCGCCCAGAATGACAATCAGACGCAGCGCGTTGGTAGGAGTGGTCGACATGACGTGTGAGTTGGATTATTGGCAGCTAAGCCGATGAGCGCCACAGGATAAGGCTCGGCGAAGCGGCTTGTTTCAACATCGGACGGGCAGAAGGCACTTGCCGCCATGCGGTGCCATCTTGTGACGTACAACGGTGGGCTGGCTGTCGTTCCGACAATACGGGACAATACGACGTGACTTTTAGTGAATCGAAGCAGTGATGGAAAGGGTAGGCACAATGAGGGCAGGCACAATGCGCAGGATTTTTTTTCGTTATGTCGTTCTTGTAGGCTCGGTGATATTGCTGGCTGCGTGCGACAAACCTGCAAACTTCAACAGCACCGACATTACGGGCGCCGCGTATGGCAAGTCTTTGCGCCTGACCGACCAGTTCGGCAAACAACGTTCGCTGGCGGATTTCTCGGGCAAGGTTGTGGCGGTGTTCTTTGGCTATACGCAATGCCCCGATGTGTGTCCCACCACGCTGGCGATGCTTGCCAATGTCATTAAACGACTGGGTTCGGATGGTCAGAAGTTGCAAGTGGTGTTTGTCACAGTCGATCCTGAGCGCGATACTTCAGAACTGCTCAAGCAATACATGTCCGCGTTCAATCCGACATTTGTAGGCTTGCGGGGTACGCCGGCACAGACCGCTGCAGTCGCGAAGGAATTCAATGTGTTCTACGAGAAGCGCGGCGATGTGGCGAAAGGTAACTACACCATCGATCACACTGCGGGGACTTATCTGTTCGATCCGAAAGGCCAGGTGCGATTGTTTGTTCGCAATGGCGAAACGCCTGAGCACTTGATACCGGATATCCAATTGCTGTTGGCGGGTAAGTGATTGGAGCGCGCTACACGAGCAATAAAAAAGCCGACCCGAAGTCGGCTTTTTAGAATGAGGGCCAATCAGGCCAGCGTTAATGCGCCTCGCATTTTTTGCAATGCCTTTGCTTCGATCTGGCGAATGCGTTCGGCCGATACGCCATACTCTGCCGCAAGTTCATGCAGTGTGGCGGGATCGTCTTCCACCAGCCAGCGGCGTTGTACGATCATGCGGCTGCGTTCATCCAGGCCTGCCAACGCATTCTTCAGACCATCGTCATGCAGGCGTTCGAGTTGCTGCGTTTCGAGGACCTCTGAAGGTTCCGCAGCCGAATCGACGAGGTAGCTGATGGGCGCAACACGATCGTCATCATCATCTGTGCTGTTGTCCAGTGCGACATCACCGCCGGAAAAACGGGTTTCCATCTCGACGACTTCTTCGGGCTTCACGCGCAGTACTTTGGCAATGTCACTCACTTCGGATGGCGACAGCGTGCCGTTGCCGCGCATGCTACGCAAATTGAAGAACAACTTGCGTTGTGCCTTGGTGGTTGCAATCTTGACCACACGCCAATTCTTAAGAATGTACTCGTGGATTTCGGCTTTGATCCAGTGCATGGCAAAAGACACCAGACGCACGCCGCGTTCCGGGTCAAAGCGTTTGACGGCTTTCATCAAACCGACATTGCCTTCTTGAATCAAGTCAGCGTGCGGCAACCCATAACCCAGATAGTTGCGCGCAATGGAGACCACGAGCCGCAAATGCGACAGCACCAACTGACGCGCAGCTTCCACGTCAGTCGTGTCGCGATAACGGCGGGCAAGCGATTGTTCCTGCTCTTCGGTGAGCATTGGAAACTGATTGGCTGCCTGCATATACTGTTCGATGCTACCCAGCGATGCGGGTACAGGAAACGTTAGAGCTTGAGACATATCATCCCTCCAGCAAACACCAAGGAATATCATTTGCCTTTGCTACGGCAATTGAACGCAATTTTAGCACTCTTGACTTGAGAGTGCTAACGGGCCGAAGGAGTTCCGCAAAAATGTTGCAAAACAACATTTCAACCTAATTATTTGAAATTAAAAGCATCGAAAGCTCTTTACCATGCCCTCAATAGACCTGACCAGTTTGCGTCTCGAATACACGCTTTACTCTTTGGACGCCGCCGATGTAGCGGCTGATCCAGTGGAGCAATTCCGTCAATGGTTTGACCAGGCTCTCAAGGCGCAGTTGCATGAACCTTACGCCATGACGGTTGCCAGTGCGTCATCAGATGGTGCGCCCACTGCACGGGTGATGCTGTTACGCGGATTTGATGAGCGCGGCTTCGTTTTCTACACCAACTACCAAAGTCGTAAGGGGCGTGAACTCGAATGCAATCCGCGCGCTGCGTTGCTGTTTTACTGGGCGGAACTGGAGCGCCAAGTGCGTATTGAAGGTAACGTGTCGCGGGTCAGCGAAGCGGAATCCGATGCTTATTTCGCGTCGCGTCCTGTCGCGAGCCGGATTGGCGCGTGGGTTTCGGCGCAAAGTGAAATCATTGCGAAGAGAGATGCGTTGGAGGTGCGCTTCGCGGAATTGTCGGCGCGTTTCGGCGAAAACGTGCCACGTCCGCCGCACTGGGGAGGCTTGCGCGTAGAGCCGCGCACATTCGAATTCTGGCAAGGACGACGCAGCCGCCTGCATGATCGCATCGAATATTTTCGTCAAAACGGTGGCTGGGCAACGCGGCGTCTATCGCCATAGCCGCTGTATGAATTATGTCAATTGAATATTAGATGAACTGTTTGCGATGCGATCAAGCATATTTGGATTCTATTCAATCGACGGGACCGTCGTGCAGATGATGCCGTACCGAAAATGCCGCACCGAGCCAGCCAAGTGCCGCGGCAAAAGCAAGCAACACCGCAATCTCCACCACGCTTGGCATCGCGATGTCGAGCACGATGCTGTAGCTGCGCGCCAGCGCCTGCGCACGGGGGGCGATTGCCAGCAGGAGGGCACCAACCAGACCCCAGGCAAATATGCCGCCGAGCAGGCCTTGCAACAGGCCGAAGTACAGAAAGGGCCGTCGTACGAATTGACGGGTCGCGCCCAACAACAGGCTGACCGATATCTCGTGTCGCTGGGTAAGAATTTGCAAGCGGATGGTATTGAACGTAACGATCACTAAAGCGGTGCCCAGCAAGCCAGCCAACAGCAGCGCTGCGCGGCGCCCAAGTTCTACTAGCGCATGGATGCGTTCCACCCATTCCGAATCGAGTTGCACATATGCCACTTCGGGTAATGCCGTTAGCATTGTCCGTAAAGCTTCAAATGTCGCGGGGCTTGCTTCTTTGGGCTCCAATACAAACGCGTCCGGCAAAGGATTGTCTTGCAGTGCGACGACAACGTCCGCAAAACCGCCGTGTGCCGATAGTTGCTTCAATGCTTCTTCGCGCGGAATGAAGCGCAGCGCGGTAATGCGGGTGTCGGCAAGCAGTCGCGCTTCGACGATCTTGGCTTGGTCGCGCGTGATCTCGTTCTTCAGAAAAACACTCAGCTCGGGTTTGCCCGATATGCCACGCGCCAGCCCCGCCAGATTGTCCATCAGCACGTAGCCCAGTGCCGGTAAGGTCAGCGCGATGGCGATCACCAGCGCCGACAACACCGAGCTCAAGGGCTTAGAACCGAGACGTAGCAAAGCTCGTTGTAGCGCTATGCGATGCGAATAAAAACTCATGTCAGCAGCCTTCCCTTGGAGAGCTCGATGCGGCGTGCGCCATAGGGGGAATAAAGCGTGTCGTCATGTGTGGCGAGGATCAGCGTGACGCCCGCAGCGTGAAAGCTACGGAATAGCGCTGCGATCTCGCGCGCATAAGCCGGATCGAGATGCGCGGTGGGTTCATCCGCGATCAGGATGGAAGGTCGATTAACGATGGCGCGCGCTATCGCCACGCGTTGTTGCTCGCCGCCCGAAAGCGTGACGGGCATGACGCGTTCGAACGGTGTCAGCCCTACTCGTTCGAGTGCCACATGTACCCGTTTTTTTGCGTCGCGCGGCAATTCGCCCGATACCACGAGCGGCAACATGACATTGTCAAATACTGTGCGGTCCATCAACAAGCGGTGTTCTTGCATGACGAGCCCCAAGCTGCGCCGCAGGTAGGGCACCTGCGAGCGCCGCATGCGGCCCACATCGAGTCCATTGACCAGTACGCGCCCTGAACTGGGTGCTTCCAATGCGGCAATGAGTTTGAGTAGCGTGCTTTTACCCGCTCCCGAATGGCCCGCCAGCACGAGCAACTCGCCGTGCCGAATTTCCAGGCTCAGATCCGACAGCGCCTCGTGTCCGCTAGGATAGTGTTTGCTGACGTGGTCGAACTGGATCATGTTATAGACACCGTTCAGTCTTGCACATTCGAAAACAACGCATCGACGAATTCCGCAGCATCGAACGGTTGCAAGTCGTCAATGCCTTCACCTACGCCGATGAAGCGTAGCGGCTTCGGATGGGTGCGGGCAATGGCTGCGATGATACCGCCCTTGGCGGTTCCGTCGAGCTTGGTGACGACCAGCCCAGTTACGCCAATGGCATTATCAAAAGCTTTGAGTTGCGCCAGCGCGTTCTGGCCGATGTTGGCATCCAGCACCAGGAGCACTTCGTGCGGACCGCTTGGATCTGCCTTCTGGATAACACGACGAACCTTGGCGATTTCTTCCATCAGGTGAAGTTGTGTCGGTAGGCGGCCTGCGGTATCGGCCAGCACGACGTCAATGTTGCGCGCGCGTGCCGCATTTACCGCATCGAACACGACAGCAGCCGGATCGCCCCCATCCTGAGCAATGACGACGACATTGTTGCGTGTGCCCCATTCCTGCAACTGTTCGCGCGCAGCAGCGCGGAAAGTATCGCCCGCGGCCAGCAGCACGCTCTTGCCTTGCGTTTGAAAATAGCGTGCAAGCTTGCCGATCGAGGTGGTCTTGCCAGCGCCGTTGACGCCGGCAACCATGATGACGAAAGGCTTGTGCGTGCTTGCGTCAAGCGGTTGCTGTAACGGCTCGAGCAAAGCACGCAATGCATTGGCCAGTGCGGTTTGTAACTCTTCGCCGGTTTCCAGCTTGTCTTGTTTCCAGCGCTTGCGTAGCTCGGAGATAAGCGCAGTCGTTGCTTCGACGCCGCAATCGGCCATCAGTAGCGTGGACTCTAATTCTTCGAGCAGTTCTTCATCGATCTTGCGCCGGGAAAAAATGTTGCCCAAGGAACCGATTTGCTCGCGTGTGCGGGATAGCCCCTGCTTGAGACGATCCAGCCACGATTTGCCGGACTGTTCCGATTCGGCATCGCTTTCGGCAGGTTGACTACTGTCGGATTTTTTAAAGAAACTAAACATCATGATCCTGGGTCGGAAGCTGGTGCGGTGCTGCTGCAAGCATGCGATTGTGATTTATCATGCGGCGCGTCTGTACACTGCACGCCTAATCGTCGAAGTGATAATTGGGTCTAGGCGACAACTCGTGCACCCGAAAACAAATTACCGGAAAGTTTAACAGATGCGAGTCTCAAGCCTGCTGCACAAGCTTTTCATTCCTCTATTGATCTCGTGTGCTTTACCGGCAGCGGCGGCAACCTTTGAAACGACTTTGTCTAACGGGCTTAAGGTTGTGGTGCAGGAAGACCATCGTGCGCCAACACTCGTGCATATGGTGTGGTATCGCGTAGGCAGTATGGATGAGACGACCGGCACCACGGGCATCGCGCATGCGTTGGAACACATGATGTTCAAAGGCACGACGGACATTGGGCCAGGTGAATTCAACAAGCGCGTGGCCGAAGCTGGCGGACGCGACAATGCTTTCACGACGCAGGACTACACTGCTTTTTTTCAGCAGGTTCCGCGCGATAAATTGGCCGATATGATGGCGCTGGAATCGGATCGCATGGCCAATCTGGTTGTCGACGATGAGTTGTTCAAGAAGGAGATGCAGGTTGTGATGGAAGAGCGCCGTTGGCGCACTGACGATCAGCCGCGTTCGAAGCTCTACGAATCGCTTATGGCAGCGGCATATCAATCCCATCCTTACCGCAATCCGGTGATCGGCTGGCCACAGGACATCGAAAACTTTACGCCTCAGGATGTGCGCGATTGGTATAAGCGCTGGTACGGGCCTAACAACGCGATTGTCGTCGTCGTGGGCGATGTGGAGCACGAAGCGGTGTTCAAATTGGCCGCCGAATACTACGGCAAGCTTCAGCCGCGTGCCTTGCCGCCGCGCAAGGTCCAAGGAGAGCCGGCGCAGACAGGCGTTCGCCGCGTTACCGTCAAGGCGCCCGCCGAATTGCCTTATCTGATGCTCGCCTGGCATGCCCCTGTCATTACCGACGTGAGCGCCTCGCGCGACGCCTATGCGTTGGAGGTATTGTCTGAAGTGCTCGATGGCTACGATGGCGCGCGGCTGACGCGCAGGCTGGTCAATGAAAACAAGCATGCCGTTTCGGTGGGTGCGGACTACGATTCTTTGTCTCGTGGCGGGCAGAGCTTGTTCATTGTCGAGGGCGTGCCCAGCAAGGGCGTGACAGTCACGCAGCTCGAAGGCGATCTGCGCGCGGAAATCAAGAAAGTGGCAGACAAAGGAATTTCGGATACCGAATTGAAGCGCGTCAAGGCGCAACTCTTGGCCAGCAAAGTATTCGAGCGTGACTCGCTGATGGGTCAAGCCATGTCGATCGGTGGGCTGGAGGTGTTAGGTCTATCGTGGCGCGACGATAGCAAGATCTACGATCAATTGCGCTCGGTCACGGCTGAAGAAGTGAAGAATGCAGCTCAACGCTTGACGTCGGAAGACGGTATGACAGCGGCAAATCTCGTGCCATTGCCCATTGATCCCAACGCGCTAAAAGCGGCGCCCGATTTCAAATACTGAAAGGGCCAACCATGCTCGAACGATTGTTCCTGGCCCTTGTCATGACAATGGCGTATGTCGAGGTTCATGCCGCGATCCAGATTCAGAATTGGACGGCACCGAGCGGCGCACGTGTGTACTTTGTAGAAGAGCACAATATTCCAATGCTGGATGTGCAAATCGACTTCGACGCTGGTGCGGCACGCGATCCGGCAGGCAAACCCGGCGTCGCTTCATTCACGCATGGACTGCTCGACGCAGGCGCCGGCACGCTCAGCGAGAACGACATCGCCGATCGCATGGCGGACCTCGGCGCACAGTTCGGTGGTGGTGCGGAAATGGATCGTGCCAGTTTGAATCTGCGTGTGCTGTCGGATCATGCGCAACGCGATCCGGCGCTGGAGTTGCTACGCGCGATCATCGCTGAGCCGCGCTTTCCGAGCGCGGTGCTGGAACGTGAACGCGCCCGCAGCATCGCAGAACTCAAAGAGGCGGAAACGCGGCCCGAAGCCATTCTCGGCAAGCGGTTCGCGCAACTTGCCTACGGTAATCATCCTTATGGCCGCAGCCCGTCGGTCGCAAACCTGCAACACATCACGCGCCAGGATCTGATTGCCTTTCACCGGCGCTATTATGTTTCGCATGACGCTGTCGTAACGCTGGTGGGCGACATTTCGCGTGCGGAAGCCGAGAGCATTGCCGAGAAACTCACCGGCGATCTTCCAGCGGGCGAGCCGCTTGCGCTCTTGCCCGATCCGGCCGCGCCCAAAGCCGTTGTCGAACACATCGCCAATCCGGCGACGCAGGCGCACGTCGCCATCGGCGAGCCGGCGCTCAAGCGCGGCGATCCCGATTTCTTTCCGCTGGTGGTCGGCAATTACGCACTGGGTGGTGGTGGATTCGTGTCGCGGTTGATGAAGGAAGTGCGCGACGCGCGTGGTTTATCGTACAGCGTTTATAGTTACTTCAATCCGCAGGTGTCGCTCGGATTGTTCCAGATTGGACTGGAGACAAAAGCCGACCAAGCGGATGCAGCCGTGCAGGTAGCGACAGATACGCTCCACAAATTTTTGAGCGATGGACCGACGGCGGATGAATTGCGTGCCGCTCAGGACAACATCATAAATGGACTCGCGCTTCGTCTGGATAACAATCGCAAAATTCTCGAACAGGTTGCGGCGATAGGTTTTTATAGATTGCCGCTCGACTACCTCGACCGCTATCCAGAGAGTGTGCGTGCGGTAACGGTCGATGAGGTCAAATCCGCCTTCTCGCGGCACGTACGGGAAGAGTCATTAGTGACGGTAGTCGTCGGCGGGAGCGGTAAGTCTTGAGCCGTATTCGCATCGTCGGCGGACAATGGCGTTCGCGCCTGATTGATGTGCCCGATGCCATTGGCTTACGCCCGACGCCGGACCGTGTGAGGGAAATTTTGTTCAACTGGCTTGGACAAGATCTATCGGGTTTGCGTTGCCTCGACCTATTCGCAGGCAGTGGCGCACTAGGCTTCGAAGCCGCTTCGCGTGGCGCGGCAGAGGTCGTGCTTGTCGAAAATGCACCGTATGTTTATGAACATCTAAAAAGTACGGCGGCTAAGTTAAAGGCAGACAATCTAAGATTGATAAAAGCGGATGCGGTAAAATTTTTACACGGTAATTCCGAGCAGTTCGATATTATCTTTCTGGACCCGCCTTACAAAAGGGGTTGGTTGGATCAAATAGAACCTTTGCTGGATAAGACATTGACGTCGCAAGGACGCGTCTATGCCGAATCCGAACAACCGGTTACGCAACTCGGCGGTTTGCGCGCGATCAAGACGGGCCGCGCGGGTCAGGTACACTATCAGTTGCTGTGTTTTGAGGATGACCAATGAGCCAACGTCTGGCCGTATATCCAGGAACCTTTGACCCATTGACGCTCGGTCACGAAGATTTGGTGCGTCGTGCATCGGGCTTGTTCGATAGCCTGATCGTCGGAGTCGCCGATAGCCGAGGCAAACGTCCATTTTTCTCGTTGGACGAGCGCGTCGATATGGCGCGTGAAGTGTTGAGCATTTATCCCAACGTCAAGGTGTTCGGATTTTCAGGTTTGCTGATTGATTTCATTCGCAATCAGGGCGCGCATGTCATCGTACGTGGCCTGCGCGCGGTCTCCGATTTCGAATACGAGTTTCAGATGGCGGGCATGAATCGGCGTCTTTATCCCGACGTCGAAACCATGTTCCTGACGCCTGGCGATGAATTCATGTTCTTGTCGGCGACGATCGTACGTGAGATTGCGCAACTTGGCGGCGACGTCAGCATGTTCGTGCAGCCGGTCGTGAACGAGCATATCCGCGAGAAGGTTTCCGGCATCGGTGCGCCGTAAGACCATCTGGTTTCATTGTTAGAGGTAGAAAATGGCTTTGATGATTACGGACGAATGCATCAATTGCGACGTCTGTGAACCCGAGTGCCCCAACGAAGCAATTTCGCAGGGCGCGGAAATTTATGAGATCGATCCGAACAAGTGCACCGAATGCGTGGGTCATTTCGACGAGCCGCAGTGTCAGCAAGTATGCCCGGTGGACTGCATCCCGCTCAGCGCGGAACATGTCGAAACAAGAGATCAACTGATGGCGAAGTACATCAAGCTGACGTCAGTAAAATAATCGTTTTACGCAGCCAGCGATTCTCCATCGTTGCCTGCGACATGCAATGTCTCGCCGAGCGCGCTTTCGATCACGCGTTTCATTGCATCGACCTCTTCCATTTGACGTTGTTGGGCTGCTTCGGCCTGCAGGAGTTCCTTGATACGTTCTTCTAGCGTTCCCGTTGCTTCATGCACGCGCTTGACGCTTTCGAGACGGCGCTTGAGTTGCAATTGGTATTCGCGCACCTGCGTTTCCAGCGGCGCCATGACAGCACGTAGCCACTGTTCGACATCGCGATTGGCGACCTCGAAAGTGCGACGTGCTTCAGTGGCAATCGTTTCGAAGAAACGTTGCGTGACCGTGCCCTTCCAGTGCGTCAACATCGCGCCCACGCCCGTGAGCTGCTCTTTATAGGCGCGTTCGAGCCGCGATATGTCACGTTCATAACGCCAGGTGGAGAAGCTCGCAGGCGGGGCGAGTTTCAAGCCGTGTTCCACACTAAAACGCTTGTACATGGCATCGAGCATCTGCGTAATTTCTTCGATTTCTTCGAGCGACTTCTGCAGATTGCCGCGCAAGCTGTTGAAGAATTCGGTCATCGCGTCGCGCAATCCACGCGAAAAATTGGCATCGATCATCGCCGCACGGGTACGCCGTGTTTCGGAGCGCACCGCGTCGACACCAATATGCGTAAACAATTTGTTCGACAGGTTCGCGAACACACTGCGCACGGCGTGGTACTTCTGCAAGCCACGCTCGAACTCATCTTTTTCCGTGCGCACTTTACGCATCATGTATTCGATGACGCTTTGATTCTTGCCGCGTAGATCGGACATTTCCTGCAATTGTTCGCGCAGGCCTTTCATGCGCGCGTCGAGCAATTCGCTGGCGCGACCTATGATGTCGCTTGCTTCCAACAGTGCGTTCTCGCGCAGAATTCGCTGACGAGCCGGTAACAGTTCTGTCGACAACGCCGTTTCCAGCGCGCCGATGCGCGAGCGCTCGAGTAGCTGCGTGTCCGATGTAACTTTGGCGAGCAACGCCTTTTGAGCGGATACGGGAAAGACGAGCTCGTTGGGAATTTCCAGCATCTCCGCAACCGAATGTACCTGTTTGGTGATCTCCGCTTCGATCGTCTCTTCGGAACGGATGCCGTCCCACAGGCCGTCGATCTTGTTGAGCACCACGACGCGGCCACCTTGTTGTTGACGACCCGCGTTCACGTGGTTTTGCCAGACCTGCAAGTCGCTTTGCGTGACACCGGTATCCGCCGCGAGCAGGAATAGCACGGCATGCGCGCTGGGTAGCAGCGACAACGTCAGTTCCGGTTCGGAACCGATGGCATTCAATCCAGGTGTATCGACGATGACCAGACCTTGTTCCAGCAACGGATGAGGAAACTGGATGATGGCATGCCGCCAACTGGCGATTTCCACCAAACCATCGGCGTCGGGACGGGCGCCTGCCATGCCGCTGTCATCGACGACAAACCCCAGCCGTTCAGCTTCTTCACGTGGCACGCTGCGCGTTTCGCTGACACGCAAAAAGGCTTTTTGCAGACTTTCCGCGTTATCGACATCGAAAGGCTCGAAAGTCCATTCTTCGGGGCTGCGGCGCAACTCCGACACGCTTTCGCGCCGCTCGCGCGTGGCGATCGGGAGTAAGCGGATGCCTGGCGTCTGGCCGGGTTCCCATTGCAACTCCGTGGGACACATCGTCGTGCGTCCGGCACTGGAAGGGAGTATGCGACTGCCATATTCGGCAAAGAAAATTGCGTTGATGAGTTCCGATTTGCCGCGCGAGAATTCGGCGACGAAAGCAACTACCAGCTTGTCTTCTTTCAGGCGGTCGAGCAGATGCTGCAAACGCATATCCGATTGCGCATCGCCGATGTCGTTGTGCGCGAGCCAGCCTCGCATGTGCTGCACGGCATTGCTCACCTCGGAGCGCCATGCGGAGTAGGCAGAAAACTGATCGATCAAGGCCATTATGCAAATTCCCCTTTTTTCATAAATGGCTGGCTATCTGTGCAGAAGCTGTTGCCGCAATGCAAGATGACTCGCATATTCATCATTAGCATAGCGGTAAATTCACCATTGGTAATCGACCGGGGTGCCGAATGCTTTAC
>DASUGV010000406.1:0-9693 GCA_036273835.1 Rhodocyclaceae bacterium | reverse complement strand
GCCATCGGAATTAGCGGGAAAAACAAAGCAGTTACCGAGGAGAGTGAGATGTTGCGCGTCGTACAAAGTTTTGCCTTGATGTTTTTTATTGCTGTGCTCGTTGCTTGCGGTAGTGGAGGTGGAGGGACGACAGCGAACACGCCCTCCAACTCAGGATCGGCTAGCTCAGGATCGGCTAGCAATTCAAGCGGCGCCACGCCGGCCACCATTGCCGCCGCTATCACTGCGCTCGACACGACCTTACCGGCCGATCCGAGCCTGACGTTACCTGCCGTTTGCGCAACATTGCAGGCAACACTTATGCAATCAGCATTTTCATCGCCGACAAGTACAGACCCGTCTATTGATGCTAATCCAATCAATTCAAATCCGGATACAGCTGCGATACAGAACGCGCTCAATGCCTGTACTGCGGGTCAAGCGGTCAAGCTGGTGACAAACGGAGCGTTGAACGCATTTCTGACCGGCCCACTCACTTTGCCGAGTGGCGTGACGTTGTGGGTGGATTCGGGCGTGACTTTGTATGCCTCGCGCAATGCCGCTGATTACGATTCTGGTTCGGCAGGTTTCTGCGGGGGTGCATATAAAAGCGGTGTTAGCCCTCCTCCCTCGGGATCAGGCGGATGTAAGGCATTGATAGCCGTTCCGGCAGGCGCGACCAATAGTGGTGTCATTGGTTTAGGAGCAATAGATGGACGTGGCGGCAGTGTTCTTACAGGCGGCCCAGTCTTAACAATTAATTCGACTCCCTTTCCGACGGCGGGAAAAATGACATGGTGGGACGTTGCCATGCTCAGCAAACTTACGCCGACGGCATTGAGTCAAAATTGCCCGGTCTTACTCGATCTAACAAAAGGGGGTAGTAATTTTACGATGTGGGGTATCGCATTGCTGAATTCGCCACATTTTCATGTGAAGATGGATTCGTACAATGGCTTTACCGCTTGGGGTGTGCAAGTACTATCACCGACGCTTGCCTATGCAGACAATAACTATGCGTGTACTGCTACGGGGCATACGATACGGCCCACGGGCCCTGCCTCCGGGTCTCCCGCTACGTCCCCGAGTACCTGTTTTACACCGGACGATATCAAAAATACCGATGGCATAGATCCGGGCGGCAGCAACAATGTGACAATCGCATATTCTTATATTAGCGATGGTGACGACAATGTTGCCATAACTGCATCCAACAGCAATAGTTGTGTCACCCTAAATCCCAATAATAGCTTTTGCTCCAGTACCAACACCAAAATCGCTCACAACCACTTCTATTATGGTCACGGTATGTCGGTGGGTAGTGGCACGGAAGGTGGAGTAAGCGGTTTACAAGTGTGGGATCTATCCATTGATGGTAAGGGCAGTAGCAACGGCGCTGGCTTGCGCATCAAGTCTTCCGCTACTGAGGGTGGCAGCGTATCGGCTACCTACACCAAGGTCTGCATTCAAAATGAAAAGCAGCCAATTGTGATCGACCCGAACTACAGTAGTACGGGCGGCAGTTCGCTTTTCCCTGACTACCACGACATCTCGTTTGTTGGAATTCATGCGGTGACGCTTGCGGGTGCGAAATATCCAAACTCAACAAATTGGAATAACGTAATTGACGGATACAACGCGTCTTTTATGGTTAAAAATCTGATTTTGGATAACGTGTATTTCGATACTTCGGTAAAAGGTGATCCAGCGTGGGGTAACTCCGCTCATCCTGGCGTTGGTTATGTCAGTGCAGCGCCGAATTATGCCAATATCGTTATCGGCAGCGGTTCGACCAACTTCGCGATTCCAACTAACGGCGCAAGTGTTACAGTGACCGGAACAACGGGAACCGCCACTGCCGGCAATGCAGTCGATTGCACCAGCGCATTCCCAGCTTTCAGTTCTGTCAATCCCTTGGCACCGATCTGATGAGTTGAAGATAGTTTTCTGCAAGGAGCGCTGCAGCCATGACAAATAAATGATTTGTCATGGCTGTTCTGTTTTAACTGTCGCCGCATCGTCGTCGAACAAACTACGCAATTCCTCCGACGCTTGCTTCGAGGTTTGTACGACGAGCGCTTCGTCCTGATACACCGCATGTTGCTTCCTGAGCGTTGCTTCATCGTGTTCCATGAATCGCGTGATCGCGCGATTCACTTCAGTGGCATCAACGTGCAATCCTAGTAACACCTGCTCCGCCAAATCGATACTGCCATGCCAGGTTTCGCGGACAAGCGTTTTGATGCCGAGGTCCATTAGCTTGTAGGCATGAAAACGATTACGGGCGCGGGCATAGATGGGCAGATTCGGAAAATGACGGCGCACGATTGCGGCGGTCTTGAGCGAGACGTCGACGTTATCGATGGCGAGCACAAAAAGTTTTGCTTTCTCCACGCCGGCCGCATGTAGCAATTCGAGGCGAGAAGCATCGCCATAGTAAACCTTGCTGCCGAATTTGCGCACGAAATCCACCTGCTCGGAGCTGGATTCCAATACTGTGAAGGGAATTTTTTTCAGCGCGAGCAAGCGCGATACGATTTGCCCCACTCGACCATAACCCGCTATGACAACGGGATTGCCTTGATCTTCGATTGTATCGAAAGGACGTTTGACCGCCTTGTCGAAACGCGGTGCGAGCAATTTGTCTTCGAGCATGAAGAGCAGAGGTGCGCACAGCATCGAGATGGTGACGGCGAGGACCAGCCAGTCGGCTTGTGTCGAAGTCATGAGGTCATATTGCCGTGCAAGCTGAAACAGCACGAAAGCAAATTCGCCGCCCTGTGCCAGCGAGATGGCCAGCTTGCGCGAGCAGCCTTGCGGACCGCCGACCACGCGACCGATGACGAGCAGAATCGCAAACTTGATTGTCATCAGCGAGATCACCAAACCCGCGAGGGCGAGCGGCGATGCGATAAGCAATCCGAGATTGGCGCTCATCCCGACAGCGATGAAAAATAGTCCGAGCAACAGACCCTTGAAGGGCTCTATATCCGCTTCCAATTCGTGTCGGTACTCGGAATCCGCAAGCAGCACGCCCGCGAGAAAAGCGCCGAGCGATGCGGTCAGTCCCGCATATTCCATTAGCAATGTGGTGCCGACGACCACTAGCAACGCCGCAGTTGTGAAGCTTTCGCTGCTGCCCAGTGCTGCGACCAGTTTGAAGGCCGGACGCAGCAAAGTGCGACCGCCGACGATGACTGCGGCGATAACAGCGATCGCTTTGACTAGATCGCGCCAGTCGCCTCCCATATGCGCGCTGCCGTCGAGCAAAGGTATCAGGGCGAGGATAGGAATCACCGACAGATCCTGAAACAGCAATATGGCAAATGCATTTCTGCCATGACGATCGGCCAGCTGATTTTTTTCCGCCAACATTTGCAACACCAGCGCCGTGGACGACATCGCCAATGCCAATCCCATGATCGATGCGCCGCGCCAGTTCAGTCCGCATAACAGCGCAATGCTGCCCAGCGCAAGGGCGGTAAATATCACTTGCGCCCCGCCTAGACCGAAAACGGGGCGACGCAGCACCCACAAGCGCGAAGGTTGTAATTCGAGGCCTATGACAAATAGAAATAATACGACACCGAATTCGCCGAAATGCAGAATGGCCTGCACGTCGTCGATCAGCTTCAGGCCCCATGGGCCAATCAACACACCCGCAGCGAGATATCCCAATACTGCGCCGAGGCCTAGCTTGCGTGCCAGCGGCACCATCAATACAGCGACAGCAAGAAAAATGGCGGCTTGAATGAGCATGAGACGTCCTGTGGCTGGCGATAAACGCGATCATCTCAAAATCTGCGGCAAAGTCGTAGCGCCAAAAATTCTTGTTTTAACCCCGTTTTATTTTCTACTTCGTTTCAGTGTCATGCATTCCCGCATATCAACTGGAGAACATGACATGAAGCGCTTGCTCGTATTGCTCATTTGCCTAGGATTGGCTGCTTGTGCCGATAGTCCGAAAGACGCTGTCGACAACGGCACCGTTGCGATAAACGTCGGCGGCCAGATTCAGCCACAACAAAAATCCGAATCCGCCACTGCGTCATCGGCTTTGCGAGCAGCAACTACGTTAGATGGCGATAGTCTAAAAAAAGACAGCGTCGATAAGCCCAGCAGTCTGGCGCAGCGACCGATGCAAGCGCCTCCTGCGGCCTATGCAGCTGAACATTTTTCGATGCAGCAAGCACAACCAGCTTTATCGGGTTACGAACAAGGCCGCGAGCGTTACCAAACCATTACGTCAAATCCGGTCAAGCTGGTCGCAGAAGCGCCGGTGTCGACCTTCAGCATCGATGTCGACACAGGTAGTTATAGCAACGTACGCCGCTTGCTCAACGCAGGACAGCTGCCGCCCGCAGACGCGGTGCGTGTCGAGGAGTTGGTCAATTATTTTCCCTACGATTATTCGCAACCGGCGGATGACAAGCCTTTCGCCGTGCATAGCGAACTGGCGTCTGCGCCCTGGAATGCCAACAATCTGCTTCTGCGCATCGGCATAAAAGGTAAGGATGTCGCCAAGCAAAGTTTGCCTCCTGCCAATCTGGTGTTCCTCGTCGATGTATCCGGATCGATGGATGAACCGGACAAGCTGCCGCTGCTGAAGGCGTCGCTCAAGTTATTGGTAAACGAACTGCGCACGCAAGACAGAATCACGCTGGTGACCTATGCAGGCAACACAGCGGTTGTGTTGCCACCGACATCGGGCGACAACAAGGGACGTGTCATGGCTGCGATCGACGGTCTCAACGCTGGCGGCGGCACGGCGGGCGCGAGCGGTATTCGTCTCGCATATCGGATGGCGCAACAGGGTTTCGTGCAGGGCGGCATCAATCGTATTTTGCTTGCCACCGACGGCGATTTTAATGTCGGCACGACCGATATCAATCAGCTCAAAAGCATGATCGAAGACAGACGCAAATCCGGCGTGTCGTTATCCACACTTGGCTTCGGCACCGGCAACTATAACGACGAGACGATGGAGCAACTCGCCGATGTCGGCGACGGTGCGTATTCCTACATCGATAGTTTGATGGAAGGCCACAAGGTGCTCGTCAATGAAATGACATCGACATTGGCGACGATTGCGCGCGATGTGAAAGTACAGGTCGAATTCAATCCCGCGACGGTGAAGGAATATCGCTTGATCGGCTACGAAGACCGCTTGCTCAATCGAGAAGATTTCAACAACGACAAGGTGGATGCCGGCGACATCGGTGCAGGTCACACCGTCACAGCGCTTTATGAACTTACACCTGTCAACGGAAAGGGTTTCGTCGACGCATTGCGCTATCAGCCTGATATCCTCGCCTCGGATAAATCGGGCGAACTTGCACAGGTGAAGCTTCGTTACAAGCAGCCGGAAGCACAGGCCAGTCAACTGCTGGATTTCGTCGTGCAACGCACTGCGCTCAAATCGCTCGCGCAAACGAGCAACGAGTTTCGCTTTGCCAGCGCGGTTGCCGGTTTCGGCCAGCTATTACGCGGCGGCAAGTACACCGGTTCATGGCGCTACGAGGACGCTCGCCAGTTGGCCGCTACGAGCTTGGGAAACGATCGATTCGGCTATCGCGGCGAATTCCTGCGATTGGTGGATCTGGCACAGTCTCTTGAAACCAAGACGCTCGCGGCTGCGCACGTAGACCGGTGACAAATCCATTCCGTCATTCCCGCGCAAGCGGGATGGCGGCGTGTTTAAGGAGACGGTTTCGCTTTCTCAACTCAGCGAACACACACCGGCGGAAGGCTATACTTCGCAGCATGACGCTGCCCGTGCCCAACGACCTTTCGACACTGCCCGACGAAGACCTCATGCTGCTCGTCGCAAACGGCATGATCGAGCAGCCGGCCACTGAACTTTTTCGGCGTCACAATCGAACGCTGTTTAATTTCGTGGCATGGTTATGTCACGGGAATATCGCGGAAGCAGAAGACATCACGCAGAAGACCTGGATCAAGCTCATGAGCCGTTGCGGCGATTATCGCCCCGAGTCTGCCTTCCGCACCTTCCTCTACCAGATCGCTCGCAACGCGTGGCTCGACATTCGCCGCAGCGCCGCGGAAACGACACGCGAAGCGCTGGACGATAGCCACCTAGAATTACCCAACGAAGACTTGGCACCAGAAGTCGAACTGCATCTCAAACAACGTTTGCACACTGTGCGGCAAGCGCTGCTTAGTTTGCCCGTGGCGCAGCGCGAAGTAATCGTGCTGCGCTTTTTCAATGACATGAGCATGGAAGAGATCGCGCAGACAGTCGGAGAAGGTTTCGAAACGGTCAAGAGCCGTTTGCGCTATGCCTTTGCGCGCCTGCGCCGCGAGTTGGAGTCGCACGCATGAACGAGATTGTCTTCGAAAATTTCCTGGCCGGCAAAGATAAATTGTCCGCGCTCTTGCGTGCCACGCCCGCTTTCGAACCGCCGGAAGCGATGGCAAATGCTTTCGCGATACTGGCCAGGGAAGCGCAGTTGCAGGACAAGTCTGCAACGCCACCGCTGATCTTTGAACCTCCTGCAAAGCTGGAACAAACCTTTCTGCGCCAAGCGTCCGCTATTCAGATAGCACAAGCGCCACGGCGGGACGCGCTATTGCAACAACTGGCAGACGGCCGCACGCCGGAAGCAGTACTCGGTGCGGACGTGACAACCGCGACGCGCGCGTGGCTGGACCGCCAGAGGTCCGCTACGCCGAAACGGAAAAAATCTACAACATGGTGGGTGCTCCTACCGCGAATTGGTATGGCGGCGAGTGCTGCGTTGATCGCCGGAATCGCCACGTACATATGGCAACAGCATGCGCCGCAGAACGTGCAAACGGCCGCCGTAGATAGCGCGTCGCTCAAATACCAAATGTCCGCGCCCGCTGCGGCGCCGTCGTCTGTACAACCGCTTGCTCGAGCACGGAAAAAAAGCACGTATGACAAACGTGAGCCTGCGGTAGCAGCATTTTCCGCCGAACAAAAACCATCATTGAAGTTCGCCGCGAAAGATCTGGCCTCTAACGCGGAAGTTGCCAACACTTCAAACGCTCGCCAGGCCAAGCCAGCAGAAGCCGGCGCGCCTATCGCGGTTGATTCGCCGATTACGCCAGCGCCAACCGCTGCAGCCGCGCCACCTCCCGCACCCGCAATATCGTCAGCCGACAAGGCGCACGGAGCGCTTACGCCGCCGCTGATCTACAACGCAACGCTCGATGACGATGCTACTCAAATGGCCGATCAATTGGCATCGAATGTGCAGGGAAGACAGATATGGATTGCTGCTGCATCACCCGACAGTGCGAACGTAAAAGCGTGGGCGGAGAAAATGCGCATGGCATTGACATCCGTGCAAGGTGCACAGGACATTCATCTGGAAGCAGACGCTCAACTCCCAAGCGGCGTGCTACGTATCGAGCTGCGTTAGGTGCTTGTGTACTTCACGGAAATGATGTCTACTTGGTGTGAATTTGGATTGAGAGAAAATCCAATCCAATAGAAATGACAGAGTAAAGTACCGGCGATTTCCAGAGAAGACGTTTCATGTCACAACATAAATTCCAACTCACGTCCGAATACATCGAACTCGACAAACTTTTGAAGCTTTTATCGATCGCATCTTCGGGCGGTGCGGCGAAGGTCATGGTTGCGCAAGGCATGGTGACGGTGGATGGAAAGCCGGAAACACGCAAGACGCGCAAGTTGCGCGCAGGTTCGGTCGTGCGGATTGGCGACGAGGAAATTCATGTGTTGGGCAGACGGGGCGCCTGAGTGAAGCGCGACGTAGAAAATCTCGGCCAGGTATTTACCGCTCAACGCATTGTCGACACGATGCTCGCGCTACGTAGAAACAAGGGTTGCGTGCTGGAGCCGTCTTGCGGCGACGGTGCATTTTCATCCCGCGTTGAGGGTTGCGTTGCCATCGAAGTCGATCCGCGCGTTGCGCCCCCTGGCGCGACACTCATGGATTTCTTTGATTACCCGCTGACAAAGCGTTTCGATACGATCATAGGCAACCCGCCCTATGTTCGCTACCAAGACATATTGCCTACTACGCGCGAAAAGCTCGATACGCGTCTATTCGATTCGCGCAGCAATCTCTACTTGTTCTTCATCGAGAAATGCATACGGCATTTAAAGAGCGGTGGCGAATTGATCTTCATTACGCCGCGCGACTTTATCAAGGCCACCGCGGCACGCAAGCTCAACAAGCTGATTTTCGACAGCGGAACGATTACCGATTTCATCGATCTCGGCGATGAGCGCGTCTTCGATGACGCGGTGCCCAATTGCGCGATCTTCAGATTTGAAAAAGACTGCATGGATAGACGCATGTCGGACGGCCGCACGTTCGATTGCCACAATGGTCAGCTCGTTTTCATAAGCAACCGGCACAGCGTGCCATTTTCGAGTCTATTCGCGGTAAAGGTCGGTGCCGTGTCCGGTGCCGACGAAATATTCACGCATCCGCGAGGCAACGCCGAATTCGTATGTTCAAAAACCTTCGACACAGGCGAGCTGCGGCGCATGATTTACGGTATCGAGCATGCACATCTTGTTCGCCATAAGGCCAAGTTGCTGGCGCGCCGCGTGCGCCGCTTCGACGAACGCAACTGGTGGCAATGGGGCCGCCAGCATCATCGATCGGACGCGCCGCGCATTTACGTCAACTGCAAGACGCGTCGCAGCCAACCGTTTTTTCTCCATCCATGCAACGATTATGACGGATCAATACTGGCGATTTTTCCGCACGACATCTGCACGAACATGCAGCAAGCCGTGACTGCCCTGAATGCCGTCGATTGGGATGAACTGGGTTTCGTCTGCGACGGGCGTTTTCTTTTCACGCAGCGCGCACTGCAGACATGCCTGTTGCCGGAAGATTTTCTTGCGCGGCTTGTAGTTTGACGAGCGCCTGTTCTCAGTGAACCTGGTAGGGATTGCCAAAGTTCGGCGCAAATTTTTCTATCCATTCCTTCGCCGCAGTTTCGCTGTCGAGCACGCGGCCTTCCTGTCGGAGCACTTCGCTGCGGTAATTCTCGATATGGCATATCTGCTCGATCATGCGCGCAGCGAAGGCGTCGTCGGTATCCATGAACGCAATGCCGAGATCGAAACGCTGGCCGTGACGTACGCACCATACGACGCGGCCACGCAGTTCGAAGGGCGGCTGTGTAACAGGTATGCTGATATTGACAATGGTATCCACCAGCAGTGGCCACGTGGAGCTACACGACAGGCCGCCAAGGCTCACATCTTTCAAGCGGCGTTTCGGCACTTCGGAAGGTGTTTCACAGCGAATCTCGATTGGCATATTTGCCGGGTGCCGCATATAGGCGCGTTGCACGGGTTCAACTGTGGTCATGTCTGCCTCCATCTCGCGGCGTCAAATACAATTATTGACTAAGCATGGTAAAGGACAAGTGACCAAACGTACCTATCGGGGAAAGCCCGCATGAAAATAAAAACAATGCGCTTCGATAATCTTCGTTTATGCAGCCCGGGAATGTATCTTGCGAACCGACTCGCGATGATTGCTGGCGTTCAGGCGTCTGTCTCGCCGAGATAAGCGCTCCGCACTTTCGGATCTTTGAGAAGATCCTTGCCGGCACCGCTCAAAGTAATCTTGCCGTTTTCCATGACATAGGCGCGCTGGGCAAAGCCGAGCGCAAGATTGGCGTTTTGTTCGACCAGAAAGACTGCAACACCTTCTTTGGCAACGGTTTGAACAACCT
>DASUGV010000405.1:0-2605 GCA_036273835.1 Rhodocyclaceae bacterium | reverse complement strand
GTGCCCGTCGCACCAGTCCAGCAGAAAGTGCGCGAGCTTTTCGCTCGCGGAGTGCGAGAGGCCGATGGAGCGCATCTCCGCGATGGCCGAGTGATAGATCCCGCCCATTTGCTGCGCAACGCGCAAGGCCACTTCTCCGTGGCTCGTGAGGAAGGCAAGAAAGTCGGCGCGAGAAATGAAATTGGCTTGAGCGGGCTCGATCACGTCGGCCGTAAGCTCGTACGGTTTGCCCGTGACGGTTGCAGCAAGCCCAAGAACCTCGCCGGGATCGGCAATGCGCACAATGAGTGTTTTCCCGTCAGCAGAAGACGTGGAGAGCTTCACGCTGCCGCTGCACACGATGAATACGCCCCGTACCGGCTGGCCCTCCATAAACAGAGTCGCGCCCTTCGGATAGGCTGATGCGGCGGTAATCTTCGAAAGCTGAGCTACAGCTTCGGGGGACAGATTGCAAAATAGGCGGTCTTCGCGATGAGGACAGGTTACGCAATTTTCGATGATTTCCAGGCCATATGGCGTGCGGATCGGCACACCAGTCCAAATAGTGTTGTCATTACTGCGCCGAACGATTCGGAAGTGGCGTGTCATCCTTCGGCCCTCGCAATTTGAGAAAGTATGAGCCAAAGGCGAACGCAGAGGAGTGATGCAAATCACCCATTTTGGTGATGACCGTCACATTGCTGAAATTTGCACCGGGATGTGGGAGGGGCTTTATTCGTAACGCAGGGCGACCATCGGGTCGACACCCATGGCCCGCCGCGCGGGAATGTAGCAAGCCAGCAATGCGATTGACATAAGCAGGATTGCGACACTGGCAAATGTCACCGCATCGGTGGGCTTTACGCCATACAGAAGCGAAGCCATAAGGCGGGTTAACCCAAACGCAGCGAGCATGCCCACCGAAATTCCAACCAACGTCAAGCGCGCGCCTTGGCTAAGTACCAGCCGCATCACGTCGCGGCGCTGCGCGCCCAAAGCCATGCGCACGCCAATTTCGTGCGTCCTTTGCGCCATCGAATAGGAAATCACGCCATAAACGCCGATGGCCGCGATCAGCATGGCAAGCGCGCCAAAAATTCCCAGCAGGATCGCGTGAAACCGCCAGTCTCTCAGCGACGAGGCAACCACCTGCCCCAAAGGTTCGGTGTTTGTAACTGGAGCGGACGGGTCCAGTTCGTGCAACGTCTGGCGAATCGCCGGAACGGACTGCAACGGCGCGTTGTGCACGCGCACCACAAAGTACGACGCGCCATATTTTGTTTGCGCATAGGGAATGTACATGGAGGGCGTAGGCGCATCGGCAAGCGAGTCTTGCCGGATGTCCGACACAATGCCGACAATTTGCCGTGGTGCCGGCTCCGCAACCGCAGGCCCCATCGCCTTGCCGATCCATATCCGGTGCCCGATGGGATCCTGGCCCGGCCAGTACATGCGTGCCATCGCTTGGTTGATGATCACCACTGGCGCACTGCTGCTGTTATCTGTTTCCGCGAACGTGCGCCCGCGCACCAGCGGAATCCGCAGCGCACGGAAATAGCCGGGACTGTTAATGCGAATGTCGGCATCATGAATTGGTGCCCCCGCTTGCGCGTTGAACTCGTTTTCCATGCTGAACAGAATGTCCGATCCACGAGCGTCGCTCGGAACCGCATCGGTGAGCGCGGCTGTCTCGACCCCGGGGAGCGCAGAAATGCGCTCGATGGCTTGCTGGAAGAAGGTCGCGCGTTTACCCATCGAATCGGTTGCATCGGCGGTCGGAGCAAATTCGAAGGTGAGCACATTTCGCGGATCAAAACCCGGGCGCACCGCTGTGAGGCGCGCGAAGCTCTCAAGCGCCAACGCCGCAGCGATCAACAGCACCAAAGAGATGGCCACCTCGGCCGACGCGAGTGCGCTGCGCATCCCCCCGCTGCGTCCCGCTCCGCCCAGTGCGCTGGATTCCTTCAACGAGCCGTTCAGTTGCATTCGCGATGCGCTCAGCGCAGGCATCAAGCCGAAGATCGCTCCGGTGATAACGCTCAGCGCAAACGCGAAGCCAAAAACTCGAGTGTCAATACCGAACTCACCGACGTGAGGCAAGTTCGTTGGCACCAGGGTCCTGATGAATTGAAAGCTCGCGTAGCACGCCGCAACGCCTACGATGCCGCTGATTACAGCCAGCAGAATACTCTCGGCGAGCAGTTGCCGGACTATTCGGCCGCGACTGGCGCCGATTGCCGCACGGACCGCCATTTCGCGCTGGCGCGTCGCCGAACGCGCCAGAGTCAAATTGGCCACATTCACGCACGCAATCAGCAGCACCAGCGCGACCGCGCCAAAGAGCAGCAGCACCGATGTGCCGGCCCATTTATTGAGCATCTGCCGCAGTGGCGTCAGGTGCGCTCGCTCCCGTGGCCGGAACATCTTCGGAAATTTACTGCGCAGATCCGAAAGTGCCGGCGTAAGTGCCTGTTCCGCTTGCGTTTTGTTCACGCCGGGTTTCAACGTGCCGAAGCACAATAGCCCTCCGTTGCCCGGATTGTTGCTGGCCGCAGGAATCTGGAGCGGAAACCACACGTCGGGGTACGGCGCGTTGAACGTCGGATCTGAAAACCCGCGCGGGAGA
>DASUGV010000404.1:0-10599 GCA_036273835.1 Rhodocyclaceae bacterium | reverse complement strand
TCCCATTCCCCAAGTCAGCATCGAATTCGAACTCAAAGACGCCGAGACACTGGCCGCAGGTGTGCAGGAACTAGAATCCGATGGGTTCAAACTTTTACACGGCGCAAAGAAGGAGCCTTGGGGGCAGATTGTTGCACGCTTACTCACAGTGGACGGTGTGATTGTCGGTCTGTCGTACGCTCCGTCGCTTCATGAAAAGCGCAAGTCGTAGCATGTGCGGGAACGCGAGTGATCGTAGACATCACTCGCCGCCGATACTATCGCCAATCGACGGCGCCGAAACGATCGTGGCCAAGTAAAGTATAGAAAATTCCCACTGTCGCCCTCGATTGGTTTCTCGTTCCGAGATCGGGAAAAAACGCATCGCGGCGCGACATCAGATATTTCAGCGCGATGGCATGCTGACGATATACGCGCACCATCAATGTCGCGTCGACGCGCACGATGTTGTCATGCCCCCCATTGCTGGAAGCGGCTACGTTACTCACGAAATACTCTCGTGCCGACAGGTCGAGCGAGGCGGCATCGCCAAAAATCATACGTGTTGAAACGAGCGCTTGCGGCGCGACACCGTAGTGATAGTCGTTTTCCGTGACGACGCCACGCGTCGTGCCGACCGCGGCGTAGCCGACGCCCGCCAAGGCTGTGCCTTGCAAGGCAATCGACTTCGACAGCCACCACTGTCCTGTCGAGCCAAGCGACAGAGCCGTGCTCGACACGCGGAAGATTTGCGGCGCGATGTAATCGTAGGAACCGTAGAGTCCAAATATGCCACGGTAATTATCGCCCGCTTTGTAGTCCCGACCAACGAGAAGTCCGTGTGTCATCACATTCTCCAATCCATTGGCGCTTGAGGCAGTCGTCTGGAAATTGAAGTAATCGAATGGACGGGTGTAGGTATAGCCCGGCTTTCCTGGAGCACCATAGTCGAGGGACAAGTCCGCCAGCACCTCATTGCGGTGAGGCTGTGTTGTCGAGGTACCTTTGAAATTTTGCGCCGCGCTGCTGTAGCCCAACTGCAGGCGACTGTAGTAAACAGGATTGTGATCGTCGAAGACCGTCTTGAAGCGATTACCAAATGCCATACGATTAAAGCCGGTTGAAGGCGAAATTCCCGCCGCCGCGATTTCGCGCCAATAGCGCGGCGCGTAGTCCCAGTGCTCGAGCACAAGATTCGACATGCGGAACAACACCTCACCCAGAAAACTTCCGCCAATCCCGCTGGCGACCTGATCGTTGCGGGAAGGTGGCGTTTTCTCGCCGGCGATCTCCCAGAACATGCTGCCGCCAAAGGTGTATGCCAGCGACTTCCAGTAGTCCAAACCAGCGGATCGTGCGAAGCCCTGGTACATCGAGCCTTGATAGGGATGCCCTAGTTGATTCGTGCGAAAGGGATCGTTATCTACAACCCAGCTACTGTGCAAATTGTGTTTGACCGTGGATATACTGCTGTCATAGTCGTCGCTGCCGCTGTACCGGCGGTTGTACTGGTTCAGCAGGAAATCGAAGCCGACGATTTCGCCCACCGGGATGGCATAGCTTTTCCGAGCCTCTATTTGCTTCGACAAATCCGGATTCGGATTTTCAGCGGCACGCGTGACGGGATTCGTCGCCGGCTCTACGCCCGGCACGGGAATGCCAAGCACAGCGGGCGGGTCGGCAAAAGCACAAGGCACGATCGATGCACCGATCAAGAAGATCACAACATGGCGCACGCTTTTTTTGAGCAACGAGGCGCGCTCGGCACCATGAGCCGAATAAATCCATGTCGGCTGAATATCCGATTGTTTATTTGACATTGTCATAACCGCCCATCGGCGGGCCGAAGCCCTGCGGGCGATTGAACGCAGGACCGAACGAATAACTGTAGAAATTTCATCAGCATCCCCAGGCAGGCAGAACGTGTGCGGCCGCGCACGCGCATATGCTTGGAAAAGATAGAGCTTGTCTCGTCGGCGGTCTGTACGAGAGCGCACACTGGCTCGAAACAACCCAGTTCGATGCGCTCTTCGCATCGATGATATAAAGAATGCGGCGAAAGAAGCGCCGGCTATTCGCTACACTGCGCTACATCAGCTTCCGGTGATCGAGCGCAGGCAGGCTTTCCCGCACCGACGTTATGCGTTCGGCATTGACCTCGCCGATAACCACGCCACCGCCCGTTGGCAGACTGGCGACCACTACACCCCACGGATCGACCAGCATGCTGTGACCGAACGTTTGACGCCCGTGCGGATGTACGCCGCCCTGTGCGCTGGCGAGCACATAGCATTGATTCTCGATGGCACGCGCGCGCAGCAAAACTTCCCAATGCGCCTGTCCCGTCGTCGCAGTGAACGCTGCAGGCAGCACGATGAGATTCACTTTGCCCATTTGCCGGAACATTTCGGGAAAGCGCAAGTCGTAGCAAACGGCCAAACCGGTCGGGCCGCAGGGCGAGTCGAAAGACTTCACTTCGATACCGGCCTCGATAGTGCGCGCCTCGTCGTATCGCTCCGCGCCGCGCTGGAAGGCGAACAAGTGCAACTTGTCGTAACGTGCCACGCGCGCACCGCGATCGTCGTACACGAGGCTCGTGTTGCGTACCCGATTGTCATCGTCGGCCACTAGCGGGATGGTGCCCCCAACCAACCAGACGGCATGTCGGCGTGCGCAGTCGGCGAGGAAATCCTGCAAGGGTCCGCTTCCATCCTTTTCCCGCATGCGCACCTTGGCGTTTTCGTCGGGCGACAGACAAGCAAAATATTCGGGCAACGCAATCAATGTGGCGCCTTGCGCAGCTGCTTCCGCCACGCGCTGATCGGCTTCGGCGAGATTGGCCGCCACGTCCGCGCCCGACACCATTTGGACGGCAGCAACACGATAACTATTTAGCATAATCGGATCTCTTCACGGATTGGACGAGTCGCCTGCTTGGGGTTCCGATGCCGCATCGGCACTCAACGGAGCCAACCTGCCGGGCCCACCCAATCTATCGATTTTCGGATCGGCCCAACTGCCCGTGATGCTGTATTGAAATCCGAACATCTTCTCGACCGGATCACGCAGCACTTTTTGCGCAAGATACGTGGCAACGCCCACCACGGGATTGATCGTGCCGACGATTGCCGCGCCGATTGCGACCGACTCGGATAAAGTTGGCTGCACCACCACATGCAGGTTGTGAGTTTCATGCGCCAGATCGGTACTGCCAGTCATGAAAACTTTGGCGGCAGGACCGCGAATTTCCAAATCTTGCGTCGACATCACGCCGTTTGCAATGTGCATGCTGCCGCTGATATTGTCAAAAGCGAAACCTTCGCTGAACACATCGTGAAAATCCAATGTCATACGTCGCGGCAAAGCCTGCAGGCTGAGGATGCCCAACAACCGCCCTGCGCCAGGATCGAGCTTTTTGAATTGCCCGTCCTTGGCGGTAATTTGCATGTCGCCCGACAGGCTCGGATAGTCGATGCTCGCGGGCGTACCGCTCCACGCGATCGTACCCTTCAGCGAAGCGTTGCCGGCACGTATTGCATTGGCATAACCGAAGCGCGTGAGTAATTGTCCCGCATCGTGGGTGTCCAGTAGAAAATTCAAAGTCATCGAACGATTGGGACCGAAGGGACGCCACAGGCCGTCGCCGCTGAGCTTGCTGTCCGAGCTTTCAATGGAGATGTGATCCAGATGCCAGGCATCTGCCTGGCTGTTTCCCTGATTGCTAGCCTGCAACTCGAGCCGCCCGAGTGCGATATCTTGCATGCTGAATTTGTCCGCCGTCACATCGAGCGCAGGCAAGCTCTCCTGCGCTTCGGTGTCGGCCAGCGAAGCGACGGCGGCGTCGTTTTTGACCGGCCGCAACGCCAGCTCCGAAAGCCGCGCCCGCAAGCGGCCACGCCCTTCGCTGAACCATGCCATGTCGCCCGCGATGTCCGGCCCGTCCAAACGCAACAACCAGCGCTGATCTCGTCGCGATGCACGCGCCGTGACGTTGCGGAAACTGTGCCCGACAGCGATTGCTTCGTCCATCTGCATCGCGGCATTGACGGTCATGTCGTTGTCATCATTCGAAGCCGCGCCGACGGAAGCCAACACAATCGGTTTCCACGCATCGAGATTCAGCTTGTCGAAATGGCCCGATATGCGCAGGCCGCGATCCGGTAGATTGATGGCATCGTTGATTGCCAACGCGCCGCGCTGGAACTGGCAGATCTTGCCATCGCAGTGATCCTGCCATTGGGCGTCGGCGCGTTTGCCAAGTTGCACGTGCCAATTCTGTGCGACATCGTCGGCTTGATCCGCTGTCGCATCCTGAACAGCATCTTCACCCGAGTCCGGTGCCGTTTCGGACCGCACCAATTGCCAGCCGAACAGGAATGGCAGAGGCTCCGCGGCAGACTTGGCAAACGGCGCAGGCAGGTTGGAGGTGATGCCGACAAGACGGCTTCCCACGGTCAGTTCGATGCGCTGCTTGCGAATACGCACAGTCGCATTGGCAAGCGTTTCACCTGTCAGATGGCTCCACGCCGGATTGTTCAGCAGTTGCGGCAAACCCTTGGCTGGAACATTGCCATTGACATCGATGCGCAAAGCACCGTCCGCTTCGTTAACACCTTTTGCGCGCAAGCGGCCACCGATGAACTCGGCATTCAATTCCGGCACATTCACGAGATGTTCATTGAACTCCATCCTGCCGGTGGCATTACGAAACTCCGGTAGCGAAGGCAGTAAACGTATTTGGTTGTTGGCAAAACGGTAAGCGCCCGTCACCTGCGTGTGGATGCTGTCATGCAAAGGCACCTGCAAATGCAGATCGAGTTGCCCGTTGCCTTGCGCCTGCATGTTATCCGTGATGTGACCGGAAGTATTTGCCAGCGGACTCGCACCCACATACGAAAGAAAATCCGCCGTCGGCCCGCTAGCATGTCCGTTCACCGACAACACCTGCGCACCGGCCAATATCAGATCGGGAATCTCGATCTTGACGTTGTTGACCTGCGCTCCACCATAGTGACCGCTGTCGGCACTGATCTGCATGCGCGATCCCTCGAACAACAGTTCGCCCGCCACGCCATTCAACGCCGGCCAGCGCGAAGCGTATTCGATCTCGGCGTCGCGAAAATGTCCGTCGACACGGAATATGCCTTTGCCATTATTTTCCGTGCCGTCGCGGAAAGGAAAATGATCGAGGTCGCCCGCCAGACGTAAATGACCGTCCTCGACGGTTCCGCTATGCAAACCCTGCTCCAGCCAATGCGTAACGCCTGCCTCCAATATCAGCGGCGTATAGCGCCACACCGCACCAATGTGTGCACGCTTGATGCGGCCGGTCAGATCGATCGTGCCGAGCGCTTGCCTGGTTGCCGTACTCGAGATGGGTGCGCTGGCGCCAGCGGATGCCTCGGAGATCGACGCGGTCGACGGCATCGATGCGGCACGCCAGTTGCCGCTCAGTTCCGCGCTAACGTCCTCGTTACTGATCGCCAGTTGCTGAAGCTGCACCTGTAATCGTCCCGCGTCGCCAGACTCATGACTCCAGCTTGCGCGCACATCCATTTGATCGAGCGGTATGCGTGGCGTCGACATCACGGCGGGAAGGTAGAGGCCGCCCTGCTTGATATGCAAATTGAGTTGTCCGCTGCGCTCTGTGCCCGTCATCGTGCCGGAGAGACTATCAAATCCCGGTATGTTGCCTTGCGCATTCATCGACAAGGCGTCGACGTCGGCATCGATTTTGAATTGCGCAAGCTGATAGGCAATGTCGGGGGCTGCGCTTTGCTCGTTATCGTGCGCAGCGCTTGGCGCCTTCTCCTGCCAGGAAGCCATAAGTTTCGTTATGCGGCCGCGCGGCTCGGCTTGCACCAGCCGTTGCCTTAATGCATCTGGCATAGGTAGATAAATCGCCAGTTGCGCCAGCGCGCGCGTGTCGAGATGTTCGCCAGACACTTCGCCGTGTGCAGGCTGACCCTTCATTGCCGCAACGCGATGGAGCGAGAAGTTAGCGGGGACTAATTGCAGTCCGTCGCGAGCGACACATTGCAGTCGCTCGGCAGACACGGTGAACTCGTTCGCCGTATTCGCAGCACGTGTCGCCATGGCGATGCGGCCGCTCAGGGACGTCAGTTCGAGCATCGGCAAATCTTTGGCGAAACGCACCGCCACGTCGCTCAACGCGACATCAACAGTCAGACCTGCTATTTGTTCTCCCTCGAAATTGAGCCAGGCATGGACGCTGCCGTTGCCGCGCGGCAGTTCAAGCGGATAACTGACCCAATGTTGCCAGACGGCCAGATCGGCACGGTCCGTTGCCAGGTAGATCGAGCCACGCCAGTTCTCTATTTGCGCCAGATGCTCGCCGCGCAGGTCGCCACGAATGTCGAGCTTTGCAGCATAGGCGGCAGGCGGATCGGCGACGACAGCGAACCGATGACTGTCGCCGCTATTTTCGAGCCGAAACGAAACACGATCGAGTTGCAGCGCGGGCGCTGCACGCTGCTCATCGCGCCAATTCAAGCGCGCATCGCTGATGGATATTTCATGCTGATGTAATATCCAGTCGCTGAATCCGGAATCGGGGCCTTTGCCGTTGACCTGCAATCCGGCAACGAAAATCGCGCCGGAAGCATCGCGCCGCATCATCAGTTCAGGCTGCTGAATATCGAGCTCATGCAGTTCCAGATGTCCGTGCAAAAGCGAGGACCACGCGATCGACGCATCTACGCGCGGCAGCGCCAGCGCAGGCCGGCCCTGATGATCGAACAGCCTGAAACCCGCCAGATGCAAGGCAGGACGCAAGCCGTTCCAGTCGACCTGCAATGTCGCCACTTCCACTTTCAAACCGAGCGCATGAGACAACGCCGCGACAATATCCGCGCGATGCTCGACGATCTGCGGTGCGGCGACGTAGCGCAGCAACAGCCATACAATGGCCAGCACAAAATAGCCGGCCAGCATCACGCGCCAGAATGTTCTAGGCACTGCGAATAACATGAAAGCACCGGCTGCCAGCGCACGGCGCCACCAAGCCCAGCGATGCTGTGGCGCGGGCTGCTTGGAGGGAGGAGAATCCGGCTTACTTCGTTTGATCGATTTTTTGAACATCTGTGCAGGCACGACGAAGATTCCGCCGCGCAAAATAAATTGCAATACGAGCTGCCACGCGTTGCCGGAAAAACTCTGGCGAAAAAAGCCATCGCGAATTATCCAGACTCAAGGCTGCACAGTAGATTAAAGTTACCGTACGTATTTTACTCGATACCAACCGCTTACTCCCCCGCTCTTGTCATGCATTGCGCGAATACTCTGATCCAGCAAGCCGCCGATTACAGCCGCTACTTCAAACGCCAACTGGACGCGCGGGACTGGCTTGGCGAGCGTGTCGCCGCCAGTCTGGAAAATCCATTGACGCGTGCCACCATGGAATCGTTTCTTGCGGAAGCACCGGTCGATGACAACACGCTCGGCCCGCGTTTGCGCCAGTTGCGCGCCTGGGTATATGCCCATGTAATGGTGCGTGATCTGGCCGGACTCGCGCCGTTGAGCGAAGTTACCTCGGCCATGACGCTACTGGCGGAGGTGGCAATCGCCACTGCGCAGCGCATTCTCACTGCACAACTTGCGCAGCGCCACGGCATGCCGTGCGACGAGACAGGCAATCCGCAGGACATGGTCGTAGTGGGCATGGGAAAACTTGGCGGTGGCGAGTTGAACGTATCCTCCGACATCGATCTGATCTTTCTCTACCCCGAGCGTTCCAATGGCACCGCCGTGGATACCGACGGCGCACGTCCGGTCAGCGCTTTCGATTTCCACACAAAACTTGGGCGTCTGCTGATTCCCGCACTAGCCGAAAACACCGATCAAGGTTACGTGTTCCGCGTCGATATGCGCTTGCGGCCAAACGGCGAATCGGGCCCGCTGGCCGTTAGCTTCGACGCGCTGGAAAATTATTTCATCGCGCAAGGACGCGAATGGGAGCGTTATGCCTGGATCAAGGCGCGCCCGTTGACGGGCGGCGAACACGCGCAGTTGGAAACCATCGTGCGTCCATTCGTGTACCGCAAATATCTCGACTTCGGCGCCATCAACGCCATGCGCAGTTTACACGCGCAAATCCGGCGCGAAGTGGCGCGACGCGAAATGGCCGACAACATCAAACTCGGACCAGGTGGCATTCGCGAGATCGAATTCATCGCTCAGGTGTTTCAGCTCATCCGCGGCGGTCGCGATGCAGGCCTGCAGATTCGTCCGACACTGCAAGTTTTGGATGCATTGGCCGCACGGGGTCTGATGCCGCAAGAAACCGTGCAGCGCCTGTGCGACGCCTACAATTTTCTGCGCCGCCTGGAACATCGTCTGCAATATCTCGACGACGCGCAGACGCATATGCTGCCGGCATCTTCTGAAGATCGTGCGAAAATTGCGCAAGCGATGGGCTTTGCCGATTACGATGCGCTACGTGCCGAACTCGACCAACATCGTGCACACGTCAGCGTGCACTTCGACGAAGCTTTCTCGGACCCATCGGCCAGCAGCCACGAACTGGAAACCGTATGGTCGGGTTCGGTCGACGCCACCATCACGCGCGAGCGCCTTGAGAGCCTCAAGTTCCGCGACCCCGAACAACTTGCGCAACGGATGCAAACCTTCCGCCAAAGCAGCCGCTATCGCGCCATGTCCGACGATGGACGCCGCCGCCTGACCGCGCTCGCGCCGCGCCTTCTGGAACTCTGTGCGCAGCGGCATAATCCGGACGAAACCGCCCTTCGCGTTCTCACGTTGCTCGAAGCAATCTGCCGCCGTGCGGCATATCTAGCGCTACTGCAGCAATATCCGCACACACTTGCGCGCGTCGTCGAACTCGCCTCCAGTTCCAGTTGGGCCGCCGATTACCTGACACGTCACCCGTTGCTGCTCGACGAGTTGCTCGATTCGCGCGAGTTGGGCGAGGTGACCGACTGGACCAAATTCACAGCAGAACTAGGCATGCAGCTCGACCAGCTCGGCGACGACACCGAGCGTCAGATGGACGTGATGCGCGAGGCTCACCACGCGCAAGTATTCCGTTTGCTTAACCAAGATCTCGCTGGATTGCTGACGGTGGAAAAACTCTCCGACCATCTTTCAGCACTTGCCGATGTCATGCTCGCCGAAACCTTGCGTCAGTGCTGGAAGAAAGTCCCGAAGAAACACGCGGCGGAACATCGCTTCATCATCGTCGGTTACGGCAAGCTCGGCGGTAAGGAATTAGGCTACGCCTCCGATCTGGACATCGTCTTTCTCTACGACGATCCCGATCCCGAAGCGCAGCCGATCTACTCGCGCCTCGCACAACGCATCAACACATGGCTGTCGAGTCACACACCTGCAGGGCAACTGTTCGAAACCGATTTACGTTTGCGTCCCAACGGCGATTCCGGATTGCTGGTCAGCTCGCTGGAAGGCTTCGACGAATACGAACGCAAGTCGGCTTGGGTCTGGGAGCATCAGGCGCTGACGCGCGCACGTCACTGCGCGGGACATGCCAAAACCGGCGCGCGATTCGAACAACTGCGCCACGAACTGTTATGCCAACCGCGTAATGTTTCCGCCCTGCGTAGCGACGTGCTGGCAATGCGCAAGAAAATGTACAGCGCGCATGCCAACAAAGGCGAAGGCTTTCAGCTCAAGCACGACCTGGGCGGTTTGATCGACGTGGAATTCGTCATTCAGTATCTGGTGCTGGCGCACGCCAGCCAATGGCCCGAGTTAGCGGCCAATACCGGCAACATCGCACTTCTCAAACTTGCGGGTAACGTCGGACTATTGCCCGCCGATGTCGCCCACGACGCCGCCGATGCATATCGCGAATTACGCCACGCACAGCACGCCTTGCGCCTCAACGATCAAGACAGCCGCACCTTCGACGAAAGCCTCAGCCAGGCACGCAAAGCCGTCGTGCGTTTGTGGCAAAGCGTATTTGAATCCTTACCCTGACTGTGCGCGTCGCGGCGTGAACGTCGCTCCCACGAAACACCATGTTGTAGGAACGACGTCCACGTCGCGATACCAGGGCGAAGACCAATATGCGCTGTTGGTATTTATGAAAATGGGTCAATATTCTCTTGGCGAAACTTCGCCTTCTTTGTACCTTGCTGGTAAAAGATTTTCCTTGCGTCTGGCTCTCCCATGAACCGCCATCTCCACACACTCGCCGACTGGTTTATCAAGCTCACCCGCAAAACATTGCAACAACGCTACCCGCAATACAGCATCGGGCGCGGCACCTACGGCGACGATTTGCTTGTACGCAATTGGAATGAAGGCACAACGCTGCGCATCGGCAACTACTGCTCGATTGCCGCAGGCGTAAAGATATATCTTGGTGGCGAACATCGCACCGACTGGGTCACCACTTATCCATTTTCCGCATTGTGGCCGGAAGCCGCACACATCGAAGGACATCCACGCAGCAAAGGCGACGTAACGATCGGCAATGACGTCTGGATAGGCACGGAAGCGATGATTCTATCCGGCGTCACGATCGGCGATGGCGCCGTCATCGGTGCGCGCGCCGTCGTCAGCCGCGACGTGCCGCCCTACGCCATCGTCGCCGGCAATCCGGCATCTGTTGTGCGCTAT